>JAOAPQ010000491.1 GCA_025462965.1 Bryobacterales bacterium | reverse complement strand
GATGAGTGAGGGCGCGCTGGTGCATGAGACCACGCCTCAATCGGCCGATCTTTCACTGATCGGCAGGCAAATGGCCGGGCATCACTGAGGCTTATGGCAAAAGCCCGACGGCTGTAACGGACCAGGGCAAGTTCCTCAGCTGGTTCAGTACCTTGCCTTCCGCGTCGAACTCCACAATTCGCGCACCCATGTAATCCGATACGATCAAGCCGCCTTCAGGTGTCTGCGTGAATCCCGAGGTCCACGCCATGCGAGCCGCGTCGTTCTTTCCGGCGAACGTGGCGAGCACCTTGCCGTTCGCGTCCACGTGGCGCACTTCGCCCGGCCCGGCCAGACCGATCATCATTCCGCCATCTGGAAGAGGCTTGGCCAAGGCCGGCATGCGATGCAGGAACTCCAACTTGCGGAGCACGTCTCCCCTGTTGTCGAGTTCCAGGAGCAAGCCGGCATCCTGCACGGCGACGAGCGTCGTACCCTGCGTCGTGCGTCTCGCCCGGCGCATCGACTTGCCCTTGTACTCCGGCTTCTCGACGCTCCAGGTCGTCTCACCCGCCGGCGAAACCTCAAAGAGGCGCGGCGTTGAATCGTCCACGAGCAGAGTGTTCCCGTTCTCCAACCGCTGCGCACTCACCAGATTCAACTTGGTGCCCTTGTACTGCCAGACCACTTTCTGATCCGCATCGATCTCCGTCACCAGGCCCTTCGGATCCTCGATATAGAGCACGTGGCCATTTGGCAGCACGGAAAGCTCTGTACCGCGATGGTTCGGCCGCCTCCACAGAACGCGTCCGGAAGGCCACGCCACCGCCAGAATCTCGGCGCCCTGGCCATGATCGTTCACCATCAACCGGCGCGTCTCAACCAGTTTCGGCTTGGTATGGCGATTCAGGAAATCGAGAGTGCGGGCGAACGCGCGCTCGTCATCCGCGCCTTTGAAACCATGGCCGGCTTCCGGAATCGTCTCCAACTCCGCCTCCACACCCATGCTCCGCATCCGCTCCACCAGCCACACGGATTGTTCGAACGGTACATTCTGGTCCCGCGTCCCATGGATCGCCAGGATGGGTGCAGATTCCGGAGTGATCCAATTCAAGGGGCTGCCCCGAAAATGTGCGTCCAACGCGTTCATGCGATCGCCGCCAAGTAGCGCCGGCAGCGCCTCCGCGGCGTTGCGGCTGCCTTCGTATGCGCGGCGCATATCGGACCGGCCGTAGTAGCTAATCGCGCAGTCCACGCTACTCGAGTCCTCGCGGTGCGCGCCCGCGCCCTCGAAGCGGGGCATGTTACGGGTGATGGCGAGAAACTGCGACCACGTCGCGCCCGCCGAGACGCCGATTGCGGCCATGTGCTGCTTATCCACTTGGAACTTATTTGCATTCGCACGCAGGAATCGCACAGACGCTTTCACGTCGTCGAGCGGTAGCGGGAACTGGAACATGGGTGTGAGCCGGTAATCCACGGTGGCGGCGACATATCCGTTTTGCGCCAGCCGGATCGCCATCGGCAGGTAGTCCTCGCGCTTGCCGCCGCTGAACCCGCCGCCGTGGATCATGACCACCCCCGGATAGGCTCCGGGAGCTTTCGGGCGCACGACATCCATCGCAAGTTTGCCGTGCGGAATGGAGGTATAGTCGAGGCCGCGCTCTACAATTACATCGGGCGGAACTTGTAAATCCGCCGCCGTACACACCGCGCACGTAAGAAAAAATAGGAGCGAGCGCATCATTAGTCATCGAGCATATCGTAAAATGCCGACATGATTAGTAGTTTGATTCTGCTCCTGTTCTTCGCGCAAACTCCGAAAAACCGCGCGCCCTTGCCGAACGAACAGTGGGTATCGCTGTTTGACGGAACTGATTTGAACGGCTGGGATAAGGTCGGCAATGAGAAGTGGGAGGTCCGCGACGGCGAAATCCACGGTCAGGCCGTCACCAAAGAATATGGGTACTTACAGACGGTGAAGAAATACAAGGACTTCCACCTTTCACTCCGCTTCAAGTGCGTGGGTGACGGTAATAGCGGAGTCTTCTTCCACACTGCGTTTAAGCCGGGTACGGCGGACGTTTCGCAGGGATTGCAGTTCGAAATCGATCCCACGCTGAATCACCATACCGGCGGCATCTATGGCGACGGACGGCAATGGATCGTGTGGCCATCGCCGGAAAACGAGTACGTCGTTCATTTGGGAGACTGGAATGATTATCTCCTCAAGGTGGAAGGCAACCACTATGTTGCGCGCCTGAACGGAGTGACGGTTGTCGATTTTACCGATCCCACGCCGAAATCTTTTGACGGCACCATCGCATTGCAACTCCACGCCGGGGGCCACGGCGATATGCTGTTCAAAGAGATTTACATTCGCGACCTGTCGGTTCGCTGAGGAAATCAAATGACATCTACGTTTTCACGGCGGCAGTTTGTCGGTGCGGTTGGCGCCGCGTCTCTCACAGCCCGCGCTTACTCGCAGATTGCGGGAGCAAACGGGCGGCTGCGCATCGGAGTGATCGGCGCGGGCGGCATGGCGACGAACCACATGCAGAATCTGGTCAGGATGCGCGACGCCGAAGGCGCTCCGGACAATTTCGAAATCGTCAACGTCTGCGACATTTACGACAAGCGCCTGGAAAACGCCGCCCAATTAACCGGCGGGAAGCCTCTGAAAGACTACCGCCGGGTGCTGGACAACAAGGACATCGATTACGTCCTGATCGCTACGCCCGAGCACTGGCACTTCCAAATGGCTATGGATGCGCTCGACGCGGGCAAACATGTTTACGTCGAAAAGCCGATGACGCACACCATCGAACAGGCCAAAAAGCTGACCGATAAGGTGAAAGCCAGCGGCCGCAAGCTCCAGGTCGGCGTGCAGGGTATGTCCGACGAATCTTACGCCGTGGCAAACCAGCACATCAAGGCCGGCGAACTGGGCAAAATAGTGCTCGCGCAGATCGATTACTCGCGCAACTACCAGGGCGATTTCTGGGCGGCGGGCGATTACCCCATCGACGCGGACGCGAAGCCCGGCGTGAATCTCGATTGGAAGGCCTGGCTCGGTCCCGCGCCGAAGCGGGGCTGGGATCCCGAGCGCTACTTCCGCTGGCGGCGCTACTGGGACTATTCCGGCGGCATCGCGACGGATCTTTTCGTCCACCGGGCAACACGTCTCATCAAGGCTTTGAATCTCACGTTCCCGGACTACGTGGTCGCGAACGGCGGCAAGTTCGAGTTCACCGAAAGTATCGCGGAGATCCCGGACACGTTCAACGTCATGGCCGACTATCCGGGTGGCCCGACCATGCAACTCGTTTCGACAATGGCGAACGACGCGCCAGTGGACCACATGATTCGCGGCCACAAGGCGACGCTCTATTTCACGAAAACCGGCTTTAACATCAAGCCGCAGAAGGCTTACGAAAAAGAGATGGCGCCGGTGGTGTACGAAAAAAAGGGCGCCGAAAACGTCGGGCTGCATCACCGCAACCTGCAGGCGGCCATCCGTAACAATGAGCCGCTGAACTGCGACTGCATGTTGGGGATGT
>JAOAPQ010000484.1 GCA_025462965.1 Bryobacterales bacterium | reverse complement strand
GCGTAAGCGGTCACTTCAAGCAGAGCGACATAAGAATTCAGCGACGCGATATTGATGATGCGCCCGCGCTTATTCGCTGCGAGCGGCTGACGGAACGACTGGCAGGCGCGTAGTGTGCCCGTGAGATTCACGTCGAAAAGCGCGTTCCATTCTTCTTCGGAAACGTCCTTGGTCGGCTTGCGGAAGATGCGTCCGGCGGCGTTGACCAGAATGTCCACATGGCCGAACTCCGTCACGACGGCATCGCGGAACTGGTCCACGGACGCGCGGCTGCCGGCATCACAGGTGTGGCGTAGGGTCTTGACGCCCGCTTTTTCTATCTCCGTGCAGACCTCTTCGATCTGCTGCTCGCGGCGGCCGGTGGGGACGACATTGGCGCCCGATTCAGCCAGGCCGATCGCGATTTCGCGACCGATGCCGGAAGTACCTCCTATGACGACGGCAACGCGGCCGGTTAGATCCATGTGATTTTTCGCAGGCACGTGTTTCAGTATGACATCGCGAATTGTGTGCCGCGACACTGGTTTGCCTTCTTGGATTGCCCAGTATCTCGTTGGAAGTATACAGCGTGGCGAGCCTAATAGCCGATAGACAGGCGTATGCCAGAACGACGGGTAGAGAATCGCTTATTATGCGCGGATATGTTGGAGGTGGAATGGGTGGAACCCTCGGGATGGCTGCGCATCGCGACCGCCTTGTTGGAGGATATCTCCACGGAGGGGGCGTGCCTGCAAATGGAGTCGGCGATACCGATTTCCACGAGTGTGGAGCTTCGTTACGGCGGTGTCGCCATACCGGCCCTTGTCAAGTACTGTGTCTATCGTGAGATCGGGTACTACGTCGGGGTGGAATTCCGGGAGGGATTCCGGTGGTCGGAGCAGCGGTTCCATCCGCAGCACTTGTTGGATCTCAAGAAGCTCGCGCGGAAAGCAGTCGAGTAGGATTGACTTTCGATATAGGACTCAATAGAATCTCAGGCAATCTAAGTCGCACTCTGGGCAAATCGCTTTTCAAGGAGTTCAGTCATGTCGTATACGTCCCGGTTGACGTTCGCGAGATTGTTCTTGCTCACGTCAGTTTTCTTTTTCATTGCTTCGCAGTCTAAAGTGATGGCCCAGGCAACGGCCGTCGCGCAAGTCAGCGGAACGGTTTCGGATCCCAGCGGCGCCGCTATCGTCGGTGCGCAGGTCACGATGACCGAAACAGACAAGCATGCCGTGCGCACCGTCACGACGGATGCCACCGGCAACTACACGCTGGCGAATCTTCCCGTGGGTCCTTACCGCATGGAAGTAAAGGCGGCAGGGTTCAAGGACTACGTCCAGTCCGGCATCCAGCTGGCGGTCAACAACAATATTCAAGTCAACATCCCGATGCAGGTCGGCTCCGCTGCGGAAACCATCGAAGTGCAAGCGAACGCGAGCATGGTCGAGACCAAAGAGAATTCCATTTCCACTGTCATCGATCAGAAGCGCATCAGCGAACTGCCGCTGAACGGACGCCAGGCGACTCAGTTGATCATCACCCTCGGCGCGGCCGTGTATGGCGATTCCGGCGATACCGGAAGCAAGACGTTCTACAGTTCCACGAGAATCTCCGTCGCCGGCGGACAGGGGAATGGAACGGCCTACCTCCTGGACGGCGGAGACAACACCGACGCGATGTCGAACGTCAACCTGCCCTTCCCGTTCCCCGATGCGCTCCAGGAGTTCAGCGTCGAAACCAGCGCCGTCTCTTCGCGCTTCGGCATACACCCCGGCGCAACCGTAAATGTGGTGACGAAGTCAGGGTCGAACGGATTCCACGGCGATCTGTTCGAATACCTACGCAACGGCAAAGTGAACGCCCGCAACTTCTTCGCGGCCACGGGCGACAGCTTGAAACGCAACCAGTTCGGCGGCACCGCGGGCGGCAGAATCATCAAAGACAAGCTGTTCTTCTTCGGCGGATTTCAAGGCACGCGCAATCGCTCCAACCCGCCGGTATCCACGACGTTCATCCCCAACGCCGCCATGCTGGCGGGAGATTTCAGCACCGCCGCCGGAGCCGGCTGCCAATCGAGCGGTAAAGCTCTGACGCTCACCAACCCTCTCGCCGGCAATGCGCCGTTCGCGGGCAACCAGATTCCGGCGTCCATGCTGAACCCGGTAGCCCTTAAGATCGCGAACAACTACCTGCCGGTCAGCTCCGCCGATCCATGCGGGAAAGTCACCTACGCCATTCCGGTCACCGGCGATGAGGAACAGTACATCACTCGCGTCGATTGGGTGCAGAGCGAGAAGCACACTGTCTTCGGCCGCTACTTCATCGACAACTTCAAGAATCCTCCTACTTATGACGGCAAGAACCTGCTGACCACCACGCAGGCGGGCAATCTGGAGCGGGCTCAATCCGCCGCGATCGGCGACAACTACACTTTCGGTCCCGGCACCCTCAACTCGTTTCACTTCACCTTCAACCGGCGGCGCGACAACCGCGGGCCGACGCCCACGGCGATCAACCCGACCCTGCTCGGCGTCAATATGTACAGCGCCGTGCCGAACTTCCTGCTGATGAGCGTCACCGGGGCCTTCAGCACGTTCTGCGGCACCTGCGCCCCTGGCCATTTCAACGTCAACAGCTTCCAGGTGGCCGACGATGTGGACATCATCCGCGGACGGCACCAGGTGGGCTTCGGGTTCAATCTGGTCCGCGTCCAGAACAACACCGTTTCCGGGTTCAACGAAAACGGGAATTTTACGTTCAACGGCTCGCGCACCGGTTTCGGTCTCTCCGATTTCATGACGGGGCTGTCCAACGATTTCATACAGACGAACGCCACTCCCGACGACCTTCGGCAGTGGGTCGTGAGCCTCTACGCGCAGGACACGTTCAAACTTTCCAACCGCCTCACTCTGAACTTCGGCATCCGGTGGGAACCCACGTTCCCCGATATCGATAAATACAAGCGCGGCACTTCCTTCAGCCTTCCCGGTTTCCTCGCCGGTCAGCACAGTTCCGTGTATTCGAACGCTCCCGCCGGACTTTTCTTCCCGGGCGATAAAGGAATTCCCGATGCGACGTGGAACGGGCACTGGACCAATTTCGCCCCCCGCGTGGGCGTAGTGTTCAATCCTCATGGCGACGGGAGAGACACGCTTCGCGTCGGGGCATCCCTCCTCTACGACACTTCGGAGACATGGTTTGATGAGCGCAAGACCACCAATGCGCCGATCGGTACGTCGATCGAGACCGTGAACCCCGTTGGCGGACTGTCGGATCCGTGGCTGGGCTACCCCGGCGGAAATCCGTTCCCCCAGAACAAAGCCTTCTTCCCGCCCACAGCCGGTGTGTACGTCAACATGCCCATCGACCCCAAGCCGACCTACGTAGCCAACTGGAACATCACCTACCAGCGGCAGTTCGCCGGCGCCTGGATGGCGTCCATCAGTTATCTTGGCAACAAGACAACCCACCTCTGGAGCAACAATGGAGAAATCAATCCCTCCGTGTTTCTGGGCCTGGGTCCTTGCGCGCTCAACGGCGTCTCGTATACCACCTGCTCTACCACCGGCAACACCCTGCAGCGCCGCCGCTTGTATCTCACCAATCCCACGCTGGGCGCGGCTTACGGGAGCGTCAACACCGCGGATGACGGGGCCGTGGCTCACTATAACGGGCTGCTGGTCTCCGTACAGCATCGCTTCGCCAATAACTTCACGTTCCTCGCCAACTACACGGACTCCAACTGCGTTTCCGACACCGACTTCGGCGCCGCGCTGGCCACTCCAGGCAACTCGCAGCCGTTCAACCGCCATGCCGATTGGGGTCCCTGCGTATTCGATACGCGGCACAACTTCAATACTTCGCTCGTGGCCACCAGCAGCTTCAAGAGCGCCAACACGTGGGCCACCCGGTTGCTGAGCGATTGGGAAATCGCGCCTCTCGTTCACGCCTCCAGCGGCCAGCCCCTGAACATCACCGTGGGTAAGGATAACTCTCTCACTGGCCTGAATAACGACCGGCCCAATCAGGTGCTCGCGGATTACCGTGCGACCAACCCGGTCTGCAACAACGGCTCCACGCCATGCGTGCAGTGGATCAATCCCGCGGCGTTCACGCCGAACGCGCTAGGCACATTCGGATCGGTCGGCCGCAACGCCCTTCGCGGTCCGAACACGGTGAATTTCGATGTCGCGCTCAGCCGGATCTTCAAGATCCGCGAGCGCTTCAGCGTCCAGGCACGCGCGGACGCGTTCAATATCCTCAATCACACGAATTTCGCCGGAGCGATTTCGCCGGCAGGCACGGTGACAGCCTACTCGACGCTTTCCAACAACGAGAGCGCGGCTACATTCGGACGAGTGCAATCCGCCTTCGATCCGCGCATTCTCCAGTTCGCGCTGAAGTTTTATTTCTGATGGAAGCGGGGGCGCGGTCCGGCACGCATCCGGGTTCGGGCATCCAACATCTAGTATTTATGTCCATTCGACCGGTTAAGCGGCTAGTCAAGTCCAAGCCGACTCGCGAAGGTGCGGGCGTCCATCTGCGCCGCGCCTTCGGGTTCGGCAATACGTCCGAATTCGATCC
>JAOAPQ010000431.1 GCA_025462965.1 Bryobacterales bacterium | reverse complement strand
AGGAGCCCTTTCGACACCGGTCAGACCTTTTCCACCAGCAGCACTTTCTCCAAACCGTCGACTTCCTGGAACTTTACCTCGACGATCTCCGTGTCGCTGGTCTGTATAGTGCGGCCTATGAAACGCGCTTCAATCGGCAACTCCCGGTGGCCGCGATCGATCAGCACCAGCAGCTGCACCCGAGAAGGCCGTCCGTGGTCGAACAGGGCATCGAGGGCGCCGCGGATGGTCCGCCCGGTGTAGAGCACATCGTCCATGAGAATGATGTCTTTCCCGACCACGGAAAACGGGATCTCTGTGGCACTGACGACCGGCTTGGGGCCGACGGTCGAGAGGTCGTCACGATACAGGTTGATATCCAGAATGCCGACTGGAATGATGCGCTTTTCGAGCGATTCAATTTTCTGGGCAAGCCTTTGCGCTAGCGGGACGCCCCGGCGCCGGATGCCGATGAATGCCAGCCGGTCGAGATCGTGGCTTCGCTCCAGAATCTCGTGCGCGAGGCGCACCAGCGTCCGGTCGATTTCGGACGCACTCATGAGCTGACTCTTTTCGCGGGTGGGTACCATTTAACGTTTCGTTCAGCGTATCAGAATCGGCGTATCCGCCCGCGGATGCGCTTCGCGATCTTCTCGATCTCGTCCAACTTTTTCAGATCGCCAAGGGAAAGAACCTGGCTGGTTTCCTTTTCCATATCCCCCTGCAGGGATTGCGAGAGTTCTACCAGCTGGCGGGCATCTTTTAACGACTTCGCATAATCGGCTTTCAGGATTTCCTGACTTTGCGACTTGCCGTTCGGCAGCCGGCGCTCCGCTTCGTGGCCGGGCGCATTGGGGCGGGGGACACCGGGTTCCAGCGGTAGATCCTGTGCTGCGCACAAGCAGGCGAGAACAGCAGTTAGGAGAAGAAAAGGGCGCATAAAACGCTGTTGCTATCATACTGAACATGCAAGAAGTGAACGTGGGGATTGTGGGCCTGGGCAACGTGGGTTCAGGCACGATCTCCATACTGGCGGAGAGCGCCGATCAAATTGCGCTGAAGCTAGGTTTCCGCCTCAAAGTGGCCGTCGTGTGCAGCCGCTCGGTCGCTGCGAAGAGTTTGCCGGATGGTTTGGACGGCGTTCTTCGGACAACTGACTGGCGAGACGTGGTGGCTCACCCCAAAGTAGACGTGGTTGCGGAACTGGTGGGAGGAACGGGCGTCGCGCGCGAGATCATCGATGGCGCGATCGCCCATGGGAAGTCGGTGGTAACCGCGAACAAGGAGTTAATGGCCCTCTGCGGCTCCGAGATCTGGGACCGCGCGATTCAGGCCGGCATCAATCTCGCAATGGAAGCGAGCGTCGCCGGCGGCATTCCGATCCACGCCGTGCTCCGTGAAGGCATCTCTGGCGACCGCGTGATTGCGCTGAAAGGTATCCTGAACGGCACCAGCAACTTCATCCTCACGGAAATGGAGAAGCACGGGGAGCCCATGGAAGCCGTGCTCGCAGAGGCGCAGCGGCTGGGATACGCGGAAGCGGACCCGAGTGCCGACGTTGACGGCTACGACGCGCGATCGAAGCTCGCGATTCTATCGGCTCTGGCTTTTGGAGAGCGGATTACCCCAACCGATATTTATGTGGAAGGCATACGCCGCATTTCGCCGCTCGATTTCCGGTATGCGCACCAGCTTGGTCATACGATCCGGCTCGTCTGCTCTGCCGACCAGACGCACGACGGTTTGATCCTCTCGGTGCGGCCCGCGTTGATCGGTCAATCGACAATTCTTGCGGGAGTGCAAGGGGCTTACAACGCGGTATGGGTGAAGGGATTTTACGGCCAGGATACGTTCTACTATGGCCGCGGCGCGGGACCGAGTCCGACCGGCGTCGCGGTGGTGAGCGACCTGATGCGTGTGGCTCGCGAGATTCGTTCCGGCAGCCCGGAGCGCGTATCGCCGTTTGCCCATGAACGATTGGGCGAGTACAAACCGGTCTCGGTGCGCTCGCAGAGGCGGCCTTACTATATGCGCTTCCGTGTGAACGACAGGCCGGGAATCACGGCCGCGCTGGCGGGGATTCTGGCGGCGAAGCATATCGGCCTGGAGGCTGTGTTGCAGCAACCGTGCGACACCAAGCACGATCTGCCGTTTGTGATCACTACAGAGACTACTTCGGAAAATGCGATGTGTGAAGCGGTGGAAGAGATGTCGCGTCTTGATTTTCTGAATCAACCCCCGCTCGTGCTGCCTATGGAACCGCCGCTGTGAAGCTTTGTTGTGTACTGCTGTTCTGCGTCACTGCGGCCACGAGCCAGGTCGCGGACAAGGCGAATCGAAACTACAAGACAGAGGGTGGACGCGAAGCCGTGGCGCGCGGGTTATCGGACCCTCAGCGAGACGCGCGGCAGAAGCCCGGCGAGTTGGTCGGCGCTATGCGGCTCCGGCTGGGTATGACGGTCGCCGATATCGGTACAGGAACAGGTTACATGCTGCCCTGGTTGAGCGCTGCCGTTGGGCCTGGCGGGACTGTGCTGGCGGAAGATATTTTCGACGATTTCCTGGTTAAGGCAAGAGCTAACGCGCAGGCGGCCGGTTTGAAGAACGTCAAATTCATAAACGGTTCCGCCACCGATGCGACGCTGGGCCAAGGCTCGGTCGACACGATCCTTGCGCTCGATTCCTATCATCATTACGATTACCCGGAGCGGATGCTCGCAAGCTTTCGCCATGCTCTGAAGCCTGACGGAAAACTGGTCATCGTGGAATATTACCGGAGCACAAGAGCAATGCTGGATGCGATGAATCACATCCGTCTGGATGCGCCGGATTTGATTCGCGAGGTGGAAGCGAATCGGTTCAAGCTACTGGAAAGACGCGATCAGATTCCGGAGGTGCAGTATATGGTGACCTTCGGGAAGTGAGACCGAATTGACCCAACCGCATTCCTTCCCTTAGGATAAGGGAAGGAATGCGGGAGTAACTCAATGGTAGAGTCACAGCCTTCCAAGCTGTTGGTTGCGAGTTCGATTCTCGTCTCCCGCTCCATGTTTTCTGTGACTTACGGCTATTTTTAGCGGTAGCCATATTCCATTACATTCCGATAAGCGTTTCACTGAATCAAATCCTCCAGTTTTGCACAGCTCGCGCCTTCTGTTCCACGGTCGAATGCGTATACTCTTCCATTGCGACCTTGAGCGAGTGCCCGCGGTTGTCGGCTGAAACCTTCGCATCGGCGCCGGCCGCGCGCATCAGCGTGGAGTTTGTGCGCCTCATACAGCGGAAATCTGCCCAGGCAAGGCCAATTTTCGCGAAGCGGGGCTTAATCTCCCGCTGCCACAGGTTCTCGTATTTGACCGGTGTCCGGAGATTTTCGCTCGGGAATATCAGCGCATCGGCCGCGACGGCAAAGGCGCGCCATGTCGAGAGGTCCCTCTTGACCGCTGGCGACAGCGCTACCATGCGAGGCTTGCGATTCTTTGGATCGTCCTGCTCGCCCTTATAGTACCGATCATCGACCAGCGCATGGTCGCGCTTAAGGTCGGACCAACGGAGAGCAATGATCTCCCCGGGGCGCATCCCCACGTAGATGGCAACTGCTTATCCGGTTGTTTCAGCTAGCCACAAGATGTAGTGTGAGGCTGTGCCTCGCCCGCCGTTTCCCAAGACCTTGCGGGAGTTCCAGGGACAGTTCACGAGCGAAGAGGACTGCCAACTCT
>JAOAPQ010000421.1 GCA_025462965.1 Bryobacterales bacterium | reverse complement strand
GGGGTGAGCCGCGATTCGTTCAGATCCGGGTTGCTGATATCCCGCTGGAACGCGCCGCGTTTGAGCGAGTTGATGTTGATTTCTCGCCTCAGGACAGAAACATGACGGTACGCTGGAATGGCAGAGTGATTCTGATGCACCCTTTGCCTTTTCTGTTCACAGCGCGTTCGCAAGTCCGCGTTGGCTGGGATGCCAGCTTCGGACGAAAGACAGAATTTTCGGGCAGATTAGTTGTGCCTGTCACTCCAGAACCGTAGGCCTTGTATGCGCCGCCGTTTCAATTAGCGCATCCCAGGAGCAGTTCGCGGTTCAGTTTCGAGTGGGCGAATAGTTGGCCTGCGACAAAGAGTAGAAATGAGTGAGAGGAGAGCGTGACCGCTCTCGCCGGAAGGCAGCCCGTTCGGAGCGCCCAATAAGGTTCATTGTCGGAATGTATGGTCCGCCGCTAAGTTGCAAGCGAAAACTGAGGGTGAAGTTTAGATCTGCGCGAATGTATTCGGCCGTTGGTGGAGCGAGTAGCTCCTGGCCATGATGGAATGCGCCCGCTTTCTTTCCTATAAGCTAACCGATCTCGAAGGACCTCTTCCGATATGGCTCGTAAGAGGAATCTGTGGGTCATTGATACGCGTCAGGGAGGAGGGATGGTGGCCATGCCTTGGCGAGGCGGCCATTTTCTCGTTTCAGCAGCCCAACCACAAACTATCCGGATCGTCTAAACTAAACGATCAGATCGGACGTCAAGGCCGAGAGGTCGCTCGGGCGAAACTCGGTTTCCTATTTCGGGCTCCTTGAACCCGCTACCGGAAAAAGTATGATAAAAGCCATCCTGCTTATTGCTTTGGTTGTGCTGCCAACCTGCGCGCAAGACCCATACAATGAAAAGCCGTCGTACGGGCGTAGTCGGGATTTCGGCATGCGACACGTCAAGCTCGAACTCTCCTTCGACCTTCCAATGCGCAGGCTGATGGGAGTGGCAACATTGCGTATGGCGCCGCTGGGCGACGGTCTCCATGAAGTGTGCCTGGATAGTACCAAGCTTGCGATAAAAACTGTAACCATTGAAGGCCGCCAGCTCGAGTTCCACACAGCTGACGACAAACTGTACGTCGCGCTTGATCGCGAGTACCCGGCCGGCGTGCCATTCGATCTGGTCATCCAATATCATGCACAACCGAAACGCGGTCTCTTTTTCGCCATGCCGGACGGAAACCATCCGAACCGCCCTAAGCAGATCTGGGCACAAGGAGATACTGCGGGCGGAAACAATCGGTTCTGGTTCCCAGGTTACGATTTCCCGAACGACAAGGCGACAACGGAAATGCTGGTAACCGTGCCTTCAGGATGGGAAACAGTTTCAAACGGCAGCCTCTTGAGCGTCACGGAGAATCAGAGCGCTGACACGAGAACATTTCACTGGCTGCAGGATAAACCGATGTCGAGCTATCTAATTTCGCTTGTAGCCGGCGAATTCGAGAAGCACGAAGACAAATGGAAGGTGCCCGTGGCCTACTATGTACCGCGCGGCCGCGGATCCGCTGTTCCTCGCACGTTTGGCCGCACCACGCAGATGTTGGATTTTTTCGCGGCGAATATCGCCCCCTATCCCTGGGCGAAATACGCGCAAACGGCGGTGGATACGTTTAATGGAGGCATGGAAAACACCAGCGCCACAACTTTAGGGGCCACCACACTCCTGGACGCCTACCAATTCGAAGATGACCGACCGGCCACGGACGCCAACATCGCTCATGAGATGGCACACCAATGGTTCGGCGATCTGGTGACCTGCGCGGACTGGCGGCACGCCTGGCTGAATGAAGGCTTCGCCACATATTTCGAAGCACTGTGGGAGGAGCACGTCGAGGGACGAGATTACTTCGACTGGATCGAAGATCGGGCGGGCCGCAACATCGCTTCCCGGAAATCCGCAGGCACTGTCGTACCGCGTGATGGCTCGTCGGACTACCCTTCGATCGACGCCAAGGGAGGCTGGATTTTGCAGATGGTGCGCGGCCAATTGGGCGATGCGAAGTTCTGGAAAGCCATTCAGCACTACACCAGGAAATTCAGCTTTCGGAACGCTACCACCAGTGACTTTGTGGAAGCCATCTCCGAATCCACCGGACAGGATCTGGAGTGGCTCTTCGATCAATACGTCTATAGGCCCGGCAATCCGAGTTTCGACGTCTCGTGGGAATACGATGCGGCTAAACATAGGGTGCATGTCGCCGTTAAGCAGGTTGAGGACGGTAGTACGGCGCCGTTTCACCTGCCGGTCGAATTCGAAGTATTGGGAGACGACCTCCCGCGGACCTTTCGCGCGTGGGTTGACAAACCTTCAAACGACTTTTTCGTTGCCGTCGCGGGGCGGCCTCACACGGTCCTCTTCGATCCTCGTAACGTCATTCTGAAGTCCATAACCTTCCGGAAGCCCGCCTCGGAGTGGGTGTGGCAGTTGGAACACGCACCGCGCGCTTTGAATCGCTCCGAAGCCGCCCTCGCACTCAGTTCGTTCAGCACACCTGAGTCCCTTGCCGCCTTGCTTCGGTCCGCAGCGTCGGATAAGTTTTTCGGTACCCGATTGGCTTCCATCGGATCGCTCTCGCACATCGCGACTGAAGACATACGCGAACCGATGCTGAACCTTCTTACCGACAAAGACTTGAGAATTCGGAAGGCCGCCGCCAGTGCGCTGGGCGGCCTGCTAAAGGACGATGACTGCCTAGCTCGTCTATTGGATCTCGCGCGCAGCGACCCCAGCTACTCTGTCCGCCAGTCCGCGCTTTCCGCTGTCATACGTCTAAAACCCGATCACCCGATCGAGCTGGTAACACCGTTCTTGGACATGGATTCTCCGGGCCAAAGGATGAGGCCAATGGCGATGGCCACGCTTGCGAAGCTCGGCGATGAATCGATCGTGCCCAGACTCCTGGATCTCTCGCATGATTCGAACGACCGCGTCCGACGCACGGCGCTGCAAACCTTCGCCTATCTCGGCAAAGGCCAGCAAAATGTTGTAGACCGCCTGCTGGAGTCCCTTGGAGACCAGGACAAGGCCGAACGGCTGACTGCCATTGAGGTGCTCTCGCAGCGCAAGGATGCTGCCGCTATCGAACCCTTGCAGCATCTGGTCAACACCGAATCCCTGCCGGGAGTTGTGCTCGCGGCACGCGCAGCGCTGGAGTCGATGCGAACTTCGAAGAAATAGGTGCGCCGAGCCTCCTTCAAAGGATAGGCCCTGCTTGGTCGCCAGCGTTTACCGATTCCGCGCCTTCCGGCGTGGTCAACGTGCTTCCTCTCGGAACCTCCCGTTGAAGGGCGATCTCCCTGAATAAGGGCCGCAGCTTGTTGAGACGGGACGGCGAGCCCGTGTCTAGAACCGATTATGGTCGAGGTTTCGCCGCTCCCTCCGCGCCATGGAACTGATCACGATTCTAAACCGCTGCCAACGTTTCCGGGGTTTTGTCTACCATCACGCCCACTTCAGTGCCGACAAGAAGAGCATCGAAGTGGCCGTGCGACCGCGCAAGGGTTCGGCCGCAGTCTGCTCTCGCTGCCATCAGCCGGCACCCGGATACGACCAACTCGCCGAACGGCGCTTTGAGTTCATTCCCCTGTGGGGTTTTCTCGTCTTCCTCATGTACACCATGCGGCGCGTCAACTGTCGCCGCTGTGGCGTTGTGGCTGTCGAAGAAGTTCCCTGGGGCGACGGCAAACGCACGCTGACCAAAGCCTATATGCTCTTCCTAGCCCGTTGGGCGCGGCGGCTGTCATGGAAAGAGACGGCGGAGGCCTTTCGCACATCCTGGGACAAGGTTTTCGACGCGGTCGAATATGTCGTCACCTGGGGTCTGGAGCGCCGAGTGCTGGGCCAAATTGACGCCATTGGAGTCGACGAAATCCAGTACGCCAAAGGGCACAAGTATCTGACATTGGTTTATCAGATCGATCTCGGCGTCACCCGTTTGCTTTGGGTCGGCAAAGAGAGAACGATCGAGTCCTTTCAGGGATTCTTCACCGTCATCGGCGCAGATATCGCCTCCAAGATCGTGTTCATCTGCTCAGACATGTGGGAACCCTACTTGAAAGTCATCCGTGAGAAATGTTCCGACGCCCTGCATATTCTCGACCGTTTCCATATCGTCGCGAAAATGAACAAGGCCCTCGACGAAGTCCGCGCCGCAGAATCGCGCCGGATGGCGAGCGAAGGCCGAACACCGCTACTGAAGAAGTCGCGATGGCTCCTACTCAAGCGCGAAGAGAATCTTAAGGCTGAGCAGCGCTTCCGCCTGCGCGATCTGCTCCGGTATAACCTGCAGACCATCCGGGCTTACCTTCTCAAGGAGGCGTTTCAACAACTCTGGGAGTACAGTTCGCCCTCCTGGGCCGGCAAGTTTCTGGACGAGTGGTGCCGTCAAACCATGCGTTCCCGCATCGAGCCCATGAAGAAGATCGCCCGCTCATTGCGTCAGCATCGCGAACTGATCCTCAACTACTTCCGCGCTCAAAAGCTGCTCTCCAGCGGCGTGGTCGAGGGTTCGAACAACAAAGCCAAAGTCACCATGAGAAAATCCTACGGGTTCCGCACCTTCCGCACCCTCGAACTGGCCCTTTATCACTCGCTTGGCAAGCTGCCTGAGCCGAAATCCACCCACGATTTCTTCTGACGAACCTCCGATATCAGGTTTAGAAAGCGCGGGTTAGACCGGGGTGCCATCTCAGTGTGCGCCAGCAGACCTGGCAAGAACTCGCAGATGGTCGGTTGAGACGGGAAAGCCGCTTTTCCGTAAGTTTTTTATACCGGCCAAGCCATAAAGGAGTAACCGCAAAGCGCCCGAGGGCTGTATTCTTTTTTCGTCAGGAACTGGTTTGCCGGGAGGGTGAAGGCCGGTCACCAGATCGATACTTGGCAGGGTGCGTATAGCGGCAAGCCTTCACGCCAGTGATCTGCGTAGATCGCTAGAGTCGGAAACGTTAGTACGCTGTTGTCTGCTTCTCTTGTCGCCTTGAGTGTCGCGTTCAAGGCTCCCACGGCGGTAGCTTCTGGAGCCGCCAACATCGTCTTGAGAATTTTCGCCCTGAGCGACGGCCTCGTGGCGGCCGAGAACATACCTTCGATCATGATCTCCCGATTCTTCAGCCCACCTGGCCCGGCCATCATTTCCCCCGTCCCGCAGACCGCGGTCTTTTTCGAGGCATTTGAGAATCAGGCGGTCAAGTTCCGCGGGCAATTCGGCCCTCAGAGTGGACGGGGTCGCGGGCGTCTTCTTGATTAGTTTCATCGAGGGTGGGGATAGGGAGCCGAATAAACAGAATGCGCAACTCCGTTCCAAGATCGAGCGTGGTTCTCGACAAGCTGGCTCATTTTGTCGAGAGTGAAGCGAGAGCAAGTCAAAACGGAACATCATCGTCCGGCAGGCGCGGCGTTTTAGGGGCAGGTCGAACGCATGAGCAAGTAGCGAGATAAGCGCCGTAAGCCGGGCCGGGGCCGGGGTTGGGAAGATTTAGAGATTGGATTAGCTGATAAGGAGCGCCGCAGATTTCGCAGGCAGCGCGGGGGAGTTCGGACGTGCGTATTTGGGCCTCTCTACTCCCCTCCGCGACCGCACAGGCGTGCAAAATCCCAAAACCGGCGTCTCCGCGCGGGTCGGCCGGAGTTTACATTAGTTTACGGTGGGAGGGGGGTCCCCTTTTGTCCCAAAACCAGTATCTTTTTGCAACAGGGTATGCGTCCGCGACGCGAGGCGAATCGCGGTTTGGATCGCGTTCTCGCGCGCCAGGCGCAATCCAAGTTGTCCTCGCGCAACTCGCGCGGTAGGGGAATTTGAGACTGAGATTTGCAACACGGCAAGGCCCGGTTTTATTGGCCTAATCTCACGTTGCAAGACTCACCCTTTATTGAGACGCCAGTTCTTTGGTGGCGACATCAAAAGGCTTCGGGTCGCGCCCGGCACCTAAACTAAGGATTGATGAACAATCCTCGATTGGCGGTCCTGCTTCTTCTCAGCAGCGGCTTGCTCTGCGGCCAATCCGCGACGACAGGAACGCTGCAAGGCGTTGTTATCGACGCGACCGGGGGCGGTGTGCCAGAAGCAACCATTACGCTTCGGCAACTCTCCTCGTCGGCAATACGCACCCTTACGACAGGTGACGTCGGACAGTTTCAGGCGGCGGGCGTACCCATTGGAAGTTATTCGCTGCACGTTGAAAAAAGCGGGTTCAACCCTGTCAACGTAGAGTCGCTGACGATCTCGGTCGGCCAGACCGTAACGCAGCGCATCACAATGAGTCCCGCTTCCGTGACCACACGATTGGATGTGCAGGACCAAGCCGACTTCTTGCAAAGCAGCGCCACCACGGCAAACGTGGCGCTCGGCGGGGAGCGGATAGAGGACGCGCCCGCGTCGAACAGGAACTATCTAAACTTTGTGCTGGCGGCTCCGGCTGTGTCGGCCTCTGCCGGAACCAACACCAGCCGGTCGATGGCGGGGCTTAGAAATCCAGCGAACGATAGCGGCTTTGTGTTCAACGGCCTCCGGGGCCGCAATAACAGCATCTCCATTGATGGCGTCGATAACCGCGATGAAACAACGGGCGGGAATCGCGTTGCGGTTGGCCTTGAGATGATTCAGGAATTTCGGGTTTCGGGAACCTCGGTCAGTGCCGAATTCGGGGGCGCAGCCGGGGGACTCGTCAATATCGTGACGCATACCGGGCAGAATGTCTGGCACGGCGATGCAACGTTCTTTTTGCAGAACGAAGATTTGAATGCGCGTAACCCGGAGGTCGAAGTGGGGGCGCGTCCGCTGGCAAGGAAGTACCAGCCCGGCGTATCTGCCGGTGGTCCCATTCGGCGCGACCGAACCTTTTTCTTTTTTGCATTTGAGCAGTCTTGGGAAAACGGGCAGGAATGGTCGGACGCGCCGCGCCGCTATGTGAGCGCCATTAATTCAGCGCTAGCAGGACCGGCCTTCGGGGGGGCAGGGGTGCATACGCTGCTTCCCGGCCTATTCTCGACCGGCGAGAACGATACCGAGTTTTCCATTAAGGGAACGCATCTTGTAAACAGCAGCAACACGCTGACGGCGCGATATGCCTTTTCACGCGGCAAGGTCCGTCATGATGTGCAATCCGGTGATAATTTCACAGACCAGTCAGCGCGGGGTAACAGCCTCATTGGCGACCACTCCATTGTTGCGGGTTGGTCGTCCGTCATAAGCCCGACGAAGATAAATGACCTGCGGGTGCAATGGAGCCAGCGCACGGCCTCTCTCACGCCAAACGCCGCACGCCCCATGTATGAAATCCCCGGCATCGTGACCTTGGGGGAAAGCTACCGGCTCGACCAGCAACGCACGGAGCGCCACGCAGAAGTTGTCGAAACCTTTCAGTGGTCCACGGGGAAACATCTGTTCAACGTCGGGGCCAGCGTTCATGGCGTGTTTTTCGATAGCCGCCTTGCGAACCGCTTCCACGGGATTTATATTTTCCCGACACTGAACGACTTTCTGGCCGGTCGGCCCGATGTTGCCATTCAGGCATTTGGCAACCCCCGGACGAACCTGACGACCGTTCCTGTCGGCTTCTGGTTGCAGGACCACTGGCAGCTTACTCCGGGCCTGACCATTGAAGCTGGTTTGCGCTATGACCGCCAGTCGCTTCCGTCCGCCATTCCAGAAACCAACCGCAATATCGCGCCACGGCTCGGTCTGGCATGGCATCCGGGCGCCGCGTCCAGTTGGGTTTTTCGTGCGGGCACGGGACTTTTTTATGATCGTTACCCGCTTGCCTTCCTGAACGATGCAATTCAAAAAGATGGCGTTCACGGGTTTGAACAGTATCTTGTCGGGGCGCAGGCAGCGCAGGCATTTACGCTTTTTCAAGGCGGGTCTTTTCTTCAGCCGCTTCCCGGCGTGCAGCCATCCATCTACAGGGCGGCGCCTGGATTTCTGAGTACCTACAGCCGCAAGCTGACGGCGGGCGTTGAGAGAAAGCTTGACCGCAATACGACGATCACGGCGGAATACAGCAATGTACGCGGCATTCATCTGCCCCGGACCCGGAACGCGGCTCTGACCCTGCCGCCACAATACGACCTTGAACAAACGGCGAGTTCCGCCTATCAGGGGCTTGCACTCACGCTCAATCGCCGCCTGACAAAGGAATTGACTTACCTCGTCAGTTACAACCTGAGCCGGACGCATGATGATGCTTCCGACTATGATGAACAGCCGCTAAATCCGCTGAACCTTCGTCAGGACTGGGCGTTGTCGCGCCAGCATCAGAAACACCGGATAACGGCCAGCGGCCTTTTCGATCTGCCCGTTGAGGATTTGAAATCCGCGCCGGGCTGGCTGCGGGAGGGCCTCGACGGAATTACACTCGCCCCGATTTTTACACTCGGAAGTGGGCGACCGCTGAACCCGCTGTTAACGACGGATGCTTACCGGACAGGTGCCTATCCGATCTCGGCGCGGCCCGACGGCTTTGGGCGAAACACCTTCCTTACGCCGCGAACCGTTTCCGTCGATCTCCGGTTGATGAAAACAATTCTGGTCCACCACGGACGCGCCCGTGTTCAGTTTGGAGCGGAAGCCTTCAACCTCCTGAACCATACGAACCGGTTGCGCGTGAGCCCCTATTACACAAGCACTTTCGCGGCGCTGGTCGAAGCCCAGAACCCGCGACAGGTGCAGTTGATGTTTCAGTTTGAGTACTAGCGCCGATTCGTAATTCGTTAAATGGGCGAGTCATAAACGACCCTTATAGTTTTCTCATCGAGAGAAATAAGGTTTTGATTTATCCACAGCCGTCGCGCGCGGCTCTTGTGGAAAAGCTCGCGTGGTATGTTTCCTCCAGCGGGCGGCCCGCTGCTACGAATCAAGGACCCCGACAGGCGATGTCTTCACAAAGAGCTTCGAGCAGCGGGACGATTTTGTTTCCATAACGAATACTCAGATGTCGTCTGGCTGAATGATAGCCGGACTCTGCTATAAGGCCTTCGCGGAAACAAAGCAGCCTGCGAAACAGAGAGGAACAAAGGAAAGATGACACGAGACGGAGTGGCCGTCTGGCTGGGAATCGATTGGGCGGATGAAAAACATAGCTGGGCGATGCGGGTCGATGGCGAAACCCGCGTTCATAAGGGAGAACTGGAACATACGCCGGAGGCGGTCGAGCAGTTTGTTTCCGGCTTGGCCACGCGGTTTCCCGGTCGGCAGGTTGCCGTTGCATTGGAACAGAGCCGCGGGGCACTGATATTCATGCTCGGCAAGTACGCGCATCTGGTTCTTTATCCGATCCACCCGAACACCGTGGACCACTATCGTAAGAGCGCTTTCCCATCGGGCGCTAAAAGCGACCCGGGCGATGCCGCATTGATTCTGGATCTCTTATACAGACATGCGGAAAGACTGCGCCCTTTTCACCCAGACACAGTGGAGACGCGCACGCTGCAGTTACTAGTTGAAGCACGCCGCGAGGCCGTCGATGACAAGACGCGTTATCTCAACCGGTTGACCGCTCAACTCAAAATGTTCTTTCCTCAAGTGCTCGCCTGGTTTTCCACTCCCGACACCGTTGTAGTTGGACGATTGCTTCTGGGTTGGCCGACGCTGGAGGATCTACAAAAAGCACGCGCCAGTGACGTCGCTAACTTTCTCGGTGAGCATCGCATTCCAGAATCGCGGATCGAGACGTTGCAGAAGCTCATCGCGGATGCGGTTCCCGCAGTTAAAGATGTAGCAGTCCTGGAATCAAGCGTGTTGATCGTCCGGCGGATCGTGCGCCAGTTGGAGACACTGCGCGAAGCCATCACGGAGCACGATAAGAAAATCGCAGCTCTGACAAAATCACATCCCGATTACGGCATCTTTTCTTCTTTGCCCGGCGCAGGTCCGGCGATGACGCCACGGCTGATCGCAGCATTCGGAACGCAAAGAGATCGCTACGCTACGGCCGCTGCGATTCAATGCTATGCCGGCATCGCGCCGGTCACCGAAAGTAGCGGCAAGCAAAAGTGGGTACATTGGCGCTGGGCGTGTCCCAAGTTCCTGCGGCAGACCTTTCATGAATGGGCGTGGATGTCGACGAAGAAATCATCGTGGGCGAGATCGTTCTATGACCAACAGCGGGATCGCAACAAGTCGCATCATGCTGCCGTAAGGGCGCTCTCATTCAAATGGATGCGCATCGTCTTCCGCTGTTGGAAAGACAACGTTCCTTACGATGAAACGCGCTATGCCACAACGCTGCAAAAACGCGCCGCAGCCAAAACTGTGGAAATTCATGTGCAAAAAGTGAAGGGATTCACGAAGTTCGATGGGCTTTCCTGTTGACATCCTTACTCAGATGTCTTTGTGA
>JAOAPQ010000184.1 GCA_025462965.1 Bryobacterales bacterium | reverse complement strand
TCTATCAGCGCGCCTTAAACCGCTAGGGCGCTGAACGGAAACGACCACGATCTGCCGGCGGCTTCGAGCGCGGAATCGAGGCCCATACGGTGAACCATCGCCCGATAGCGTGGTTCATCGCGAAGGCAATCATAGACGGGATGCACCGCCAGCGCGACCATCGAAAACTCCCGGCGGTCGCACCCTGCCTCGAGCGACTGCAGGGCCAGATCCTTCTCGCCCAAACCCAGGTGAACCATCGCATAGCAGGTAGCCGGAACGTACCGTTGACGCGACAGAACTATCAGTTCTTCCATCAAAGCGCGTGCCCGTTCCGGCCTTCCCGCGAGGGCATGCGCCTGGCCCAGCGCTCCCAGCACATTCGGGATCGCGCCTCCCAGCGCTCTTCCTTTTTCCAGCGTCCGGACAGCCTCGTCGTAATCGCCCTTCTGAATCAGCGCGCGGCCCAGCAGGGTCCAGACCTTATAGAAATTCCGGTCCAGTTCCAACGCCCTCGCGTAGATCTGAAGCGCGGCGTCATACTGTCTCGCGAGCATGTGCAGGAAACCCTGCGACCCGATATTCATGGGCGCCCACGGATCCATCTGACCCGAGAGTTCAATCTCCCGGTAAGCCTCATCAAATCTGCCCATATGGGCCAGGTGATCGGTCCCGAACCACATGTGGACGGTCGCATAGCCGGGATTCAGCTCGATGGCCCGAATATAGTGCGCCTCCGCCGTGGCCCAATCCCATTCGAAGATGGTCCCGATCAGCGCCAGCGACGCCCAGGCTTCCCCCCTCGATGGATCCAGCTCAACCGCTCTCAACGCCGCCCGTTTTGCCTTGGGCAGGGCTTCATACGGCGGCAGCAGAGTGTATTCGCCGAGCAGCGTATAAGCGTCCGCCAGCCCGGCCCATGCCAGCGCAAAATTCGCGTCACGCGCAATCGCCTGTTCGAAATATTCGACGCTGAGTGGGAGCCCGGTGTCGGTTCGCTTGTTCCACTCCACGCGCCCCCTTAAATACAGGTTGTGCGCTTCGAAATCAAACGGCCGCTTCGGCGGCACGGGGGGCGGAAAATGATCCGCCAGCGTGATCCGCAGCGCGCTCACGATAGCCCGGCTGATCTCGTCCTGAATCTGCAGCAGATCGTCCAATTCGCGGTCGTAGACCTCCGACCACAAATAATAGTTTGACGCCGTGTCGATCAACTGCACCCCGATGCGCACCCGTGAGCCCGCCCGCCGCACGCTGCCCGTCAGTACCGCCGCCACGCTCAATTGCTGCCCGATTCCCTGAACGTCGTAGGAAGCGCCGCGCAGTTGCGCCGCTGAAGTCCACGCCACCACTCGCAGGCCCTGCACTCGGGTAAGGCCGTGAATCAGTTCCTGCGTCAGTCCATCGCTTAAGTAGTCACTATCGCCGCCCTGAGACAGATTGGAGAACGGAAGGACCGCGATGGTGGAGGGGGTGTAGGCCTTAAGCGGTTGTTTCTTGCGGGTCTCGCGCGCCCCGAAAACCGCCGCATAACCGCCCTTCGGCAACCCGATCAGAATCTCGTCCCTGCTGCCTTCCCCTTCGTAATACTTATCAAGCTTGGAGCGAAGCCGTCGCGCCTCCACCCGTACAATCGGATCCACTCGGGGATCGAACGAAGGCCGGTCGAACACTTCCACTCCGATGAGATACTCTTTCAGTTCACACGCGCGATCCTCGAGCGAATACTCCACCGCCAGACGCAGAAAGCGGCACATGCGCTCCGATTGAGCGAATTCACTGTTGGCGAGGATGCGCTCAAGCTGCTGGCGCACGGCCCAGGCGTCGAAGGCGGTCTGCGGCACTGAAGTGGATGTCACTAATTATCTCAAAATGGGTAACCTAACTGGCCAATCATGGATACCCGCACAGGATTGATGATCTACCGGTTGCAAGTCCTGTAATGCACAGTTTCGATCACTACAACCTACAATTGTTCGCTCGAATTCTGTTTGACCATAGTTCCCATGTCACACAGGTTCTTGATCCATCTCGGAGAAAAGCGTCAACTGAAGACCGGCTGGACCTTCTAGCCGCGCATTCAAAGAATTCCACGGGGTCTTTCTTGCCTTAGCAAGCACGCCCGCACCCGCACGCTCAAGTGTTTCCGCCGCGCTCGCTGAATCGTCAACCCTGAATGCGACTCGAATGTGTCCCGCAACACGCAGGCCAACTTCAACCTCGTCAATAAACTCTGCGTGACGTACGTCTGCCAGTTCAAGTGTTGCTTCACCTGCTTCGAGAATGGAAACGTGGCCCCCTTCGGACGTGAATGCGGCTCGCTCTCTCAGGCCTAAGACATCGCGGTAAAAATGCAGCGCTTTCTCATAGTCGTCCGTAGTCACCACGAGCCGTAGCTCATGAACCCGCCTTTGTTGCATAGACACCTCTTATCGACGATTCCTTGTTGTGATGCAGCTACAGGAGAGGACGATTCGGAATACTGGTGTGTCCCTTGGCAGATTCCTCCGACGAGTCCTATTCTTACGAGCGGCAATATTCCACTCAGTGAACGGAGAGCCAGCGTGATCGCCAACCAGCGTGAAAATACGTCGATTCCCAGTTCTTTCAATGCTGCGACGAATAGTTTCCGCTCCGTTTGGCACAAAGAGCATGTTATCGCCCCGCTCAGCTCTTATATAGTGTTGAGGATGCTGGTTCCCAGGTTCGTCCCAATTGTTCAGCATTTTCCCGAACGCGGCTTGCCCGAT
>JAOAPQ010000388.1 GCA_025462965.1 Bryobacterales bacterium | reverse complement strand
GGAAGAATCGCGCACATTTCTTCGCGATTGCGGCTACCATCATGCGCCGGATCTTGATCGACGACGCACGCCGCCGCAAAGCTGATAAACGAGGAGGAGGGATTCACATTACTTTGAATGACGAAATTGAGGTAGCGGATGCGAAGGCGCCAGATGTCCTCGCCCTCGATCTAGCGCTTCAATCATTAGCTCGAGTCGATGAAAGGAAATCCCGCGTTATCGAGCTGAAGTATTTTGGCGGGCTCACCACGGAGGAGATTGCAGAGGTAACCGACGTGTCAGTCACGACTGTCGGACGCGATCTCCGTCTGGCCCACGCATGGCTCCAGCGGGAGATCGGCGGGGGTTCGCCGGGATGACCTCCACGCGCTGGCGGTTGATCGAGGACATCTTCCACGCGGCGATGGAGAGAAGTGCCGAAGATCGTGTCGATTATATCGAGTACGCCTGCAGCGGAGACGCCGAGCTGATTCGGGAAGTCAAATCTTTGCTAGGCCATGAACCTGAATTTGGACGCGTTCTGGAGTCGGTGGTGACAGACGCTGTCAGGAAGCTGCCGTCTGCCTTGGGGCAATACGCCGGAAGGCAGGTCGGTCCGTATGAACTCATTCGTGAGATCAACCGCGGCGGGATGGGCGTGGTTTATCTCGCGATCCGAAATGACCAGCACTACCTTCAAACCGTTGCGATCAAGTTCCTCAGGTTCGGATTCGATTCGGCGGAAATGGTCCGCCGATTTCTTCATGAGCGGCAGATTCTCGCCAACCTGAGTCATCCGAATATCGCGGCGATCCTGGACGGGGGCAGCACCGCCGAAGGACTTCCGTATATCGTGATGGAGCACATCGAAGGCGAGCCTATCACCGAATATTGTGGGAAGCACCGGCTATCTGTCCGGGAGCGCCTGATGCTGTTCCGGCAGGTTTGTTCCGCGGTTCATCACGCGCATCAGAAACTGGTGATTCACCGCGATATCAAGCCGGGAAATATTCTGGTAACGCCCGACGGAACTCCTAAGCTTTTGGATTTCGGCATCGCGAAGCTGCTCGTCCCCGAACTGGTTCCGGGAGAACCGCCGATGACGGATTCGGCGCATCGCATGATGACTCCGGATTATGCGAGTCCGGAGCAGGTGATGGGCGAACTGCTCGGCACCGGAAGCGACATCTACTCCCTCGGTGTCGTGCTATTTGAGCTGCTGACCGAGACGCGGCCCTATTCCACGACCGGCCTGTCTTCGAGAGAAGTGGAACGGATCGTTTGCCGGGAATCGACCGTAAAACCGAGCGATCTGCCGTCTCTCCCACGACGTGTCGCTAAGGAGCTGCGCGGGGACCTCGAAACCATCGTTCTGATGGCGATGCACAAGGACCCGAATCGCCGCTATGCTTCGGCCGGGATGTTCGCGATGGATCTATCAAGATACCTGGGCGGACACGTGGTCGCCGCCAGACCGGACACGCGGGCCTACCGCACCGCGAAGTTCCTGCGCCGCCACCGGGCGATGCTCGGAGCAGTCGCGGCTCTCATGATCGCCGTTCTGGCCGGCGCGATCACCACCATGTGGCAGGCCCGAAAGGCCGAACGTCACTTTACGCAGTTGCGAACCCTGGTGGAATCGGTGTTGTTCAATTTGAACGATCGCATCGGCAATCTGCCGCAATCCACGGAGATTCGTTCGGTATTGATTAAGAGCACGATCGATTACCTGGACAGTTTGACAAAAGAGGCCGACGCGGATCCGAAACTGCTGCTCGAAATTTCGCGCGCCTACATCAAGGTTGCGGAGATTCAAGGCTCGCCGTTTGTGGCGAACCTCGGGCTGGAAGATCAAGCGCTCCGCAGTTATGAGAAGGCACTGCGGCTGGCGCAGCAGGCCGCCACGCAAACGCGTTCGGATGCGGCCTCGCAGCTTCTCATCGAGACGCGCCACTCGCTCGCAAGAATGCAACTCCATGTCGGCAAGACGGAAGAGGCACGAAGGAACGCCCGCGAAGCGCTTCGGCTGGCAAAGGCGTTTCAAGCCGCGCGGCCGGCGGACACAAGCCGGGCGCAGCTCCTTGCGGTGGCCTATAACGACTTGGGAAGCGTGAAGGTGACTGCCGGCGAGGTCGATGAAGCGCTCCCTGATTTTCGGGCGGCGCTGGCGGCGATTAAGTTAGTACACAACGAATCTTCGGAACGGCTTGCGGCCAGGGTATACAGCAACTTTGGGGATGCATTGGCCAGAACGGGTCCACTCCCTGCCGCCCTCGACGCCCTGCGATCGTCCGTCAAGATTAATGAGCGCGTCGCTCGTGATCACGCTCCCAATCCCCAATATCAGAGAGAACTGTTAGTGAGCTACCTCAACTTGGGCAAAGTACTCGGAGGAGTAACTAACCCCAACGTCGGCGATGTGCAGGCCGCTTCCATGTATTTCTCGAAAATGCGCGAGATTGCGGAGCGCCTTGCCCGCCTGGATAATAAGAATTCGCAGGCGAGGATTGATTTGGGCTTTGCCTATCGCTGGACCGGAACGGGCGAATTGGCCACTCATCCCGACGCCGCAGTCGAGTGGTATAGCAAAGCGATCGCCATCACTCGCGAGGCTTTGTCTCGAGCGCCGGATAGCGTGAATTTGCGATGGCAGAACGCCGCACGATCACTGGAATTGGCTGAAGCGCTGAGGCGCGCCCGCCAGACCCGGGAAGCTATTTCGGAGGCACAGATCGCGCGGGACACGCTGATCGGCCTGGGCGCGTCGGAACCTCGAAGGGAGTTCCGGCGCCTGATGCTTGCCTCTCATTGCATGCTGGCCGATCTTAATCATCAGTTAGGATCGGGCGCGAGTGCCGTGTCATATCAAAAATCGGCCATGGACATGCTCAGCTCGGTCCGAAGCGGCGAGCCTGATCTCTACGTCGACCAGACACTAGCGGGCTGCTATGACGTCTTCAGCCGCGTGGATCCGGGCCGCGCCGCGGACTGGCGTAATCAAAGCCGTGAAATCCGCGCCCGCATGGCGGCCAAAGGGGCCTACATCCTACCCGCGAATTAAATGCGCCGCCTTGGCGCTAGCATCAGATGCCTGTACTTACATCCTCCGAAGATGCGTCCGGTCCGAGGGCACAGCTGGTGCGATCCAGAGGAAGGCGGATAACGAAACGGGCGCCAGCGGCCGGCTCGGTCCACATGTCGCCGCCGTGGTTGCGAATAGTCTGACGGGCGAATGCGAGTCCCAGTCCCAGTCCATTCTCCTTACCTGAGGTGACGAGAGGTTCGAACAACCGGTCGGAAATACAACCAGGAATTCCGGGTCCCGTGTCTTCCAGTTCGACGAGAACCGACGCACCGGATTTTCTAGCTCCAATGCGGACCGTCCCGCCTCCCGGCATCGCTTCGAAGGCGTTGGCGATCAGGTTAAAGAATACACGCTCAATATGAGAGCGCACCAGAGGCAAATGGATCCCATCAGGCACGTGTAGCAAGACCACAACGCTCCGCTGTTCCATCGCTGCCAACGCCGCTTCCGACGCCGCAGCGATGACTTCCCGAATGTCGCAGAGTTCAGGTATCGATACGTTGTCCCGGAAAGCGCCGGGTAAGTCCGCCAGCAATTGCCGTATTCGTCCGGCAGCACGACACATATTCGTCGCGAGCCGCTTCCCTTGAGTTGAAGTGGAATCCAGATCCGTCAGCAACTCTGCGCCTGCGCAGATCGTCCCGAGAGGATTCCGCAGATCATGGAGGAGCGAGGCGGAAAGCCATCCAATGGCGGGAACCGCTTCTTTCGGATTCTCCGAACCCCATCCGTGTGCCCGGTCCTCGTTGACACAGCCCGCATCAGAAGGCGGTTCGAGTGTTTCTTCTGCTCGTACCGGCACCGATAAGCCAGGCCGAGGATTAATTCCCAGCCGCCTCATCTTTGACATCAGGGTGGTGCGCGGCAGGCCCAGCCGGGCCGCAGCCCCATTCGGACCACCAATCACACCCTCCGTTTCGAGGAGAGTCTGAAGGATATGCGAACGCGCCGCTTCTGCCAGCGTGACAGACGCGGAGCTATCCTGTGGTGTGCAGGTGAGTTCGAGCAGCGAACCATTCAACACAGGGCCGGTTGACCGAATTACCGAACGCTGAATGAAGTTTTGTAATTCCCGCACGTTGCCCGGCCAGGAGTAGCGGGCAAGAGCCTCGATGAATTCCCCGGAAATGGATCTGATCGGCTTGTCCATGCGTTTCGCGTAATCCATCGCAAAATGGCGGACTAACAGACGAATATCATCGGGGCGCTCACGCAGCGGCGGTATTGTAATAGGGAATACACTGACACGATAGAAGAGGTCAGCGCGGAATTGCCGTTCTTCGGTCATTTCCATGAGGTCCCGACGGGTGGCGCAAATCACGCGCACATCGGTGCGAATAGTTGCGGTGCCGCCTAGACGCTCGAACTGCCTTTCCTGCAGGACCCGCAGAAGCTTTGGCTGCAACTCCAGCGGAAGATCACCGATCTCGTCCAAAAATAAGGTACCCCGATTGGCCCTCTCAAACCGCCCGATACAGCGTGTGAACGCCCCAGTGTAGGCGCCACGCTCGTGACCGAACAGCTCATTTTCAAGCAAGCCCGACGGAATGGCGGCACAATTCACCTTTACGAATGGGCCGCTCGATCGATCGCTGCACTTGTGAATGGCTTCTGCAATCAACTCCTTGCCGGTTCCTGTTTCCCCCTGGATCAAGACCGTTGAGTCGATCGGGCCGACGAGGCCCACGAGGCCAAGTACACGCTGGAGAGCAGCGCTGTTGCCAATAATCCTTGGTAAGCCGCTGACGCGGAGTTCGCTGTTGTCAACGGCGGTGTTCACCGGGGTCGTGTTCTCGATTTCAAAGCATGCGTTATGGTTGATCACGGGCGCTTCAACTGCCCAGCTTGTGTTTCCAGACATCGGTCTCCTTCCTTGGCTCTAATATTTCGGGATGATTGAGACAAAGCGATCGGCAACGGGGCGCCGCCGCCTGCCGGGTAATTGCGCGACAGAACCGTGGCGGCCTTGCGCCAGGTAGCGAAAATCTCACGATGGCCTATTGGGTGTTCATTCATTGCTTTGTTGCTCCCGTTCGCGGCGACGAGCCTCCTCTAAGCTCTGCCCCAGAAATGTGAGCAGCTCTTCCGTGGACCGGAACTTGAATCGGTTGCCGGTATCCACTTCTTCCACGGAGCCTTCGAAAAGGCCCTGTGCGGTGTCAGTCTGAGGCCCGAGCCGGAGAACAAACACACCTCGCATGATTGGTAGTGTAGGGTCTTTCAAAAATTAAGGTGTGCCGTTCCCGTTGAATTTTCGTGACCGGCCCCGAGGGGCAGACATGTGTCGCCGGTGATCGGGCACTTCGCCGGGATTGCGGCAAGATTGTATGATGGCTACCTGATCCCGGCGGCCTGGCCGATCAGTTTCGCGGCAGGAGAATCCTTATCAGGTCCGCGATGAGACGATTTGACTCATTCCGTATCGACACCGCAAACCAGTGCCTCTGGCATGGAGAGGCGCTGGTTGAACTCACTCCGAAAGCCTTTGGTGTCCTGCGGTACCTGGTGGAAAACGCCGGGCGGCTGGTGACCCAAAAAGAGCTTCTAGATGTGCTCTGGCCTGCGACCTATGTAAACCCCGAAGTCCTCAGAAAGTACATTCTGGAAATCCGGAGGGCGTTAGGAGACCGGCTGGACAAGCCTGTATTTATAAAGACGCTACCTAAGCGGGGATATCAGTTTGTGGCTTCCGTAACGGACGAAAGCGCTGCTGGGATGTTAGCCCTCGAGGAAACGAAAAGGATGGTGGGCCGCAGATCGGCCCTAGCCGAGTTGGACCGCTGTCTCAGTAAAACCGGGCAAGGGCAGCGGCAGATCGTTTTTATCACGGGCGAGCCGGGTATTGGAAAGACCGCGCTGGTTGACGAATTCCAACGGCGGGCTGCCAGCAAGGTACTCTCCATGCGTATTGCCCGCGGGCAGTGCGTGGAAGGCTATGGAGGCAGGGAGCCGTACTACCCGATGCTGGAAGCGCTGGGTGGGTTGTGCCTTAGTTCGGGAGGGGAATCCCTCGTCCATACCTTGGCCGCGCAAGCTCCTACCTGGCTGGTACAGTTTCCCGCACTGGTGAAACGAGAACACCGCGAGATGCTGCAGCGAGAGATCCTGGGCGCGACGCGGGAGCGCATGCTGCGGGAGATCGGCGAAGTATTAGAGACGATCACCTCGGAAAATCCGCTGCTGCTGGTTTTCGAGGACCTGCACTGGGCGGATCGCTCCACGGTCGATCTCCTCTCGGCCCTGGCACGCCGACGGTCGCCCGCCAAGTTGATGGTGGTCGGCACCTATCGCCCGGTGGACATCGTGCTTTCTGACCACCCCTTGAAGGTGCTCAAGCAGGACCTGCTGGTGCATCAGTTATGTCGCGAGATTCCTTTGGAGCCGCTGGGCGAAACGGAAATAACCGAATACCTGACGAGTGAGGCACCTGAAACCACCCCCTCCGAAGCGTTGGCCGCGCTGCTGTATCGTCACTCGGAAGGCAATCCGTTGTTTATGGTGGCCGCGCTGGAGCACTTGGAAGAGCGAGGATTGATTTCCCGGGAGCACGGAGGCTGGCAACCCAGGGTTGCGCTCGAGGAGATCGATCTGGACGTGCCGGAGAGTCTGAGCAGGATGATCGGAGCCCAGATTGAGCGGCTGGGCACGGAGGAGCAACGGGTGCTGGAGGTAGCAAGCCTGGAGAGCATTGGCCGCTCCCGGTTCGGGGTCGTGTTGAGAGCTTGGCTATTAGATATGGACCCCGAAGCGTTTGAGGGCGTCTGTGAAACGCTTTCACGGCGGCATCACATTGTGCGCCCGGCCGACTCCGCGACGTTGGCAGATGGGACGTTAACCGCGTGCTATGAGTTTGTGCATGTGCTTTACCGTGAGGTGTGCTACCGGCGAATTGCTCCGGGACGGAGAGCCAGGCTGCACCGTCGAGTAGGAGAGTGGATTGAGGAGCGTTTCGAACCGCTGAACGAGGCCACGACCTGGCTGGCGGATCACTTCGAACAGGGTGGAGATTGGCTGCGTGCCATCAAGTACTTGCAGCTGGCGGCGGATACGGCGGGGCGGCGGTTTGAACCCCGGCAAGCGGCAGAGATTCTTCAGCACGCTCTCGTGTTGGCAAAGAACCTTCCCGAAGCCGAACGAACGGTACGCGAAATCGCGATTCTGGAGAAGTTGGCTAAGATTTACGTTGCGCTTGTTGACCACGTCCACGCCGTCGAAAGCTATGAAACTCTGGCTGCACTCGCGGCTCACGATGGTCTGATCGACGTAGAGGTGCATGCGCTCATCGACATGGCATACCCATTGTCGTGGACAAGTTCTGAGCGTTCGCTGGAAGCCCTGGAAAGAGCGCTTCGGCTCAGCGCCCGCCAGGAAGATCCGAACCTGCGGGCAAGGACCCGTGCGCGCTGTTTTGCGTGGCGCCTGTGGCAACGGTGGAATCCTCAGGATGTGGAGGACTTCCACAATGCACTCGCGGAGGTTCTCAACGCCGATAACCGCCGAATACTCGCCCCTTATCTGGCGGACCGTGGCTTCGTCAGGTGGATTTGTTCCGAATATCGCGAAGCGCGCCGGAGCGTGATCGAGAGCCGCCTCATCCTATTCGAGACACTAAAGGAGAACCCGTACCTAAGCACCGCGTATCTAGTTGGTCAATGCATTGTCCTGCCCAAGACTCTTCTATTTCTGGGAGAGTGGGGCGAGGCGCTGCGAGAGATCAAAGATGTAACGGCCATGTTGGACAAGAACGCCGACTATCTCTGGGCGCAGTCAGTGCACCTCAACCGCGCCTGGGTGCACCTGCACGCCATGGACTTTGCGGGCGCGCTGGCGATATGTAACTCGACGCTCCCGTTGGCCAGACATCCCGAGCTTCGCCCCACACCTGACTGGCCGACTCCGCGTCCTGTCATCCGGATGTGCTTATTTTTGACGGGCTCAGCGGAAACAGCTTTAGGGAATTATGAAGGTGCACTTGAGCATTTGCTGGCAGAGCAGAGAGACATGGATCAGCCGGCCATCTTTTGGGCCTGGTACGGGCGAATCCAACTTGAATCCGCTCTCACAGAGCTTTGGCTGGCAAAAGGCGATCTAGCCCAAGCGCGACCGCAGGCAGAAAGCTTTCTGAAGATCGCGTTACCGACTGCGGAACATACGTGGCAAGTGCTGGCTTGGGAAGTGAATGCCCGCGTCGCTATTGCGGAACTTGACCTGGCGAGAGCGCACGACTGCATCGCCAAGGGATTGTCTGCGATGGAAGGCTTTGAGGTTCCGCTAGCCGCCTGGCGCATTCACGCGACGGCGTTCGGACTCTACGAGAACTCAGGCGATCGAGATTTGGCGGAACGCCACCTGGCGCTGAGCCGTGCCACGATCATGAAGTTGGCGAATTCCATGCCCGCGGAAGAGCCCCTTCGACAGAAATTCCTGTCGGCGCCCATGATTCGCAAAATCCTCGGCAGCTGATTCAGACGACTCGACGACGAGTGGGCGTGGCATCCTCTACGAAACTTTACAAAGCCGTGCAATTTCCTAACGGCGCCGCGCGCCTCGAGCGGGCACACTGATGTTGTGGGTTGGCTGCCGAGCGGCACCTTACAACGTATGCTTCGCATGACTTGCTATCACTTAGCCAGCGCTATGCTCCAACTCGATAGGGTCCGCCGCTCCCAGAGTCGATTTACTATTCCGGTGTCAGGAGTGCTGCTGCTCACCTTGTGCTCTATATGCACAACGGCCGCTCAAGCGCAGGCGGCCGGCGTTGTCGCCGATATGGTTAAGAACGAGGTGGCCGCGAGGTCGCGCCATCCGCACTTTTCGTATCTTTCCGAGGAGCGCTCCACTCGAACCGGTGGTCACTTATGGAAAGAAAACGTTATTGAGACGGATGACGGTCAGTTGCGCCATCTGATCTCGGTAGACGGCAGCAGCCTGTCGGTTGCCGCTGCCGAAGCAGAGGAACGGAGGCTCTCCAGTCTCATCGACCATATCGGGCAGCTTCGTAAAGTGAACAAGAACCGCACCGACGACGAGTCGCGTGCGATACAGCTTTTGAAATTGCTGCCGGAAGCATTTCTCCTTTCACCTGCCGGTGAAAGCCAAGGATGCTTACGGTTCGCGTTTCAGCCGAATCCCGCCTTCGTGCCTTCCACCAACGAAGAGCGCATCGTCTCGGCAATGCAAGGTACGATCAGTATCAAGGAGCCGGTGAATCGGCTATGCAGCATTGAAGCGCGGATCACACACCCTGTTCCGCTTGGCCTGGGGGTATTGGCCCGCGTGGATAAGGGCGGGTATGTCAGCATTGTATGTGAGCCGGTGAATGCCAACGACTGGCAAATCACTCACATTAGCCTTCACCTTGGTGGGCGCATTCTGATGATGAAAGGCCTTTCCCGCAAGATGGAGGCGCAAAGCAGCAACTTTCATCTTGTTCCCCAGCATCAGTCTCTCGCACAGGCAGCGGAGTTGATCCGGCCCTAGAGGGGCTACAACCGCTTAGCAGGTCAAGGGAATAAAAAGCATCCCAAGCGGGTTTTATTTGGGGGGAATCTATTTCCCGGATTTTTAAATAACAGAGTAGCGGCAAGGGCGCTAAAAAGAGATGATTCAGTCAAGAAGGGAGTTCGTGGTCGAAGCCCTCGCAACAGGAATCGCTATGGGAGAACAGAAGGATAATCTACAGATCGCCACCACCCTGAAAATTGTACAAGTTGGGGACGCGGTTTTGCGGTCAAAGGCACGCCAACTGAGTGTCGAGGAAGTGCGCAGTAAAGGCATTCAGCAGTTGATCGAATGGATGCGGCACACAATGTATGACGCTCCCGGCGTTGGTCTCGCGGCGCCGCAAGTCGGCCTGCCGCTCCAACTGGCAGTGATCGAGGACAAAGATGAATACATGCGGGATGTTCCCGTCGAATCCCTGAAGGAACGCGAGAGAGAGCCTGTTCCCTTTCACGTCATTGTCAACCCAAGAATTACGAAACATGGAGGTCATACGGTTACCTTCTTTGAAGGATGCCTCAGCGTCAACGGCTTTGTTGCGCTGGTGCCGAGATCAAGACAAGTGACTGTCGAGTGTCTGGATCATCGTGGGGAGCCACAGATCATTCACGCTTCTGGCTGGCACGCCCGTATCCTTCAGCATGAGATTGGTCATTTGAGGGGCGAACTCTACATTGATCGAATGATTAGTCGATCCTTCTGTACTGTTGAAGCATTCACACGTAATTGGAAGGCAAAGACAATTAACGAAGTCCAGAAGGCACTGGATATAAAAGGATGAATGCAATAACTTAAACGACATCGAAGCGCATCATCATGTCGTAGTCTTCGTGCTCGAGGTTGTGGCAGTGCATCAGGTAGCGCCCGCGATAGCCGTCGAATCGCATGATGACGCGGACATCCTCGCCTGAGTCGAGCCGCAAGGTGTCCTTCCAGCCCCTCTCATGAGCGTGGGGCGGCTGGCCGTTGCGGTCCAGTATCTGGAAGTTGACCAGGTGGACATGAGGTGGATGCGTCTGCCTCCACGGGCTCTTCTCATAGACGAAGTGCCAGATCTCGACATCTCCAAGGCGTGGACCTGCTTGCGCGTATTCCGGGTCGAATCGCTGGCCGTTGATCGCCCAGTAGATCGGCGGGCTATGAAGCTTCAACTCCGGGCGGGGGCCGAAGGTGAACGTCCGTGTCCTAACAGCCGCCTCGGGCGTTAGAGCCTCGATCACGCTCAACTGCTCCGGCAGTTCACTAGGATCCGAAACAGCCGGACCGCTGATATCGAAACGCATGATCTCTCCAAGCGGTCCCTGTTTCTCGATGTTTTGAAGGACAACTGAGTCGCCCTGGGAGTATACCGAGAAATCGATCACAACCTCGACACGTTCTGCCATCGCCATCGAGATGCGCGGCACTTCGACCGGCCGCGCCATGAGGCCCCCGTCGGTTGCGATTTGTACAAACGGCAGGGCAGAACTAAGGGCGAGAGTGAAGGTCGTGGCATTGGAGGCGTTCAGAATACGGAAGCGATACTTACGCCGCTCCACTTGCAAAGCCGGCCAAGGGGCGCCGTTTACAAGAATGACGTCGCCCTCGGCGCCGGCGTGTCCGTGTGGGTTGAAAAGAAGCGAGCCGTCGTGATCGAATTGCCGCACGCAGAGCATCAGAGGGATGTCGTAACGTCCCCTTGGAAGAGGCAGTGAGCCCTCTTGCTCGTCCTCCACAAGGTAGAATCCCGCCAGGCCCATGTAGACATTGTGACCAGTGGCTCCCATCGCGTGATCGTGGTACCAGAGTGTGGCTGCTCGTTGATCGTTGGGATACGTGTAGTTGTGTTCGTATTTCAAAGCCGAAGCTTCCGACATCGGACCGGGGTGTCCCATGTGGCCCATCGCCATCGCAGTTGCCGGTACCTGATGGCCGGCCGGGAAGATCACATCGGTCGGCCAGCCGTCTGAGTCGGGAGGAGTGTGACCCCCATGAAGGTGGGCGACCACAGGGGTTTGAAGCTTACTTGTAAATTTGACGTGGGTCGCTCGTCCCCGCGTGACCTTAATTGTCGGGCCAGGAAATATGCCGTTGTAGCCCCAGATCAGCGTGTGTTTGCCCGGCACAATCGTGGCAGTGGATTCGCGTGCTTCGATTTCGTAGTAATCCCCATGCTCGTCCGAACGTGCAGGCTGAAGCACGGGAGGGATTGGCAGAGCCGCTTGAAATCGCTCCACAGTCGCGGTATTAACGCCTGCTCCATGCGAAAGCCGTGAGCCACAGGCCTGGAGGGTGGTCGCAACTCCGCCTGCGAGCGCGAGTTTTAGGGCGTCGCGACGGTTGATTGTTTTAGGCATCGCAATCTTTTGCGAGCTCAGGAGGCGCAATGAGCAACATGCAGCTGAAGAACCGCGATCCGAAGCAACACGGTCACCCCGCCTTCGTCGATGCCAAGCATTCTCGCGCAAGCCGAGGTGGCATACCCGACCAACATCCGGAGAACAAAACAGACGCGAGGGAAGCGCTCCAATTGGAGAACAGGCAGTAAGCCGGGTTGCAGCATGGACTGGGCTTCCGCAACTCCGGCCGGGGAAAGAGTCATCCCGCTGCTTCCAATGCTCTGCCGGGCTACAGCCGTTTGTAGAAGTACTAACACATCCTCATCAGGCTGGTGCGAGAAATCGACCGTATGAATAGCGCCTTCCAGGCATTTCTCGGCCTCCTGAGGATCAGCCGTTAACAAAAGAGCCAGCTGGAAAAGTGCGTCGAGATTGGCCTGAAACACATTTTTCCATGTCTCCTGAGATCCGCTTTTAGAGGGCAACATGGTAGCTTCTTTATTAAGCGTCATCTTCACCGCTCCTCTCTCTTCCTCATTTCCTGACATTTGGCTGGATCACACTTACCGACTACTGAACGAACGCCGTCGGCCTATCAGGGATGTTGGGGCTCTAGCGGAACCCACCACTCCGGGAGAAGCTTAGGAATGCGCAACTTCCTCACGATCGGGCCCCATTGGGGCTGGAATTCGGCTGCAAGATTGTGAACGGCCAGCGTTGCAAATTGCATTGCCACTCGCTGCTGCGCGTGCACAGTGTCGTTGAACCCATTGGGTAGATATGCCATTCCGACGAAACCTCCAGCGGCGGCACCAGCAAAATTGGAGACGGCGAGCGTTCTTCTTCCCGAGTCACTCCTATCCACGACGGTATAAGAGAGCGCATGAAATACCCGGTACAACACATTGGTACTGCCAGACGGCGCGTATCGTGGATCCTCATGCAAAACGAGACTAGCCAACGTACTCGCTGTTTCTCGCGCAGTTACCGTTGCCACAATATTTCCATAGTTGCGCCCGAAGGCCTGTGGGCCATCCTTCCACTCACGTGGATAGTGACTGGGTGGGTTCAACATCGCGAGACCGGCTCCGAACGCGGGGAGAATCAGCGCCGGTGGGCCAAAAGTGCGATGGACATAAACAGAAAGCTTTTCGTCGGCTGTCAGAGGCTTTCTCGTCATACGGACCGGTAAGAAGGGAAGCGGATTTAGTGGCTGGCTGCTGGCTGATGAAGCCTCTTTGCGCTCTGCAGTAGCGTGAAATGTCTCGCTCATTCCCTGGGAGGTGATCGTGAGGTCGATCTTGTTGTCATTCAGGATCTGACCCGCTACATCCAGATGCCTGTTTGCATAAAGGAATGAAAACGTCAGCGACGCGTCGACAACCTTGCCACCCTTAATATCGGCTGCCTCGCCGTGAGGATTGGTGAAGGTCCCGCTGACATCCGAGCCACTTTGTTTGAAATCCAGCGTCGAAACCTCCTGACCGCCATCCCTCAAGTCTCTCGTCACCTGCCATCGTCCTGAGACATCCTTCGGTGGTGGCTCCTGGGCATGACCGTTCGCTAATCCCGCAACTAAGAAGGCTGTCGCGAGAGATCCCCGCGAGATAAAGCTGTTGAACACTGATTACTCTCCTGCCGCTATTCTGACCGTTAAGCCGGGATCACGCGGTCAGGATGCGTTATGCCTCTGTAAGTATTTGTAGGAACCCGGTACAACTGCGGGCCGTCAATCCCCTCCATGGAGCGCCCGGACGTTCGTAGGCGCGACGATCTCGTTGCGTGCCTGCCGTTGGCCTGTCCTTATGGAGATGAGAGATAATGGTGAGGCAGGTGAAAGAGCAAAAGGTAGCGCCTGATTCCAACAGGCACGTGGCTCGTGCTGCCCGTCTCCTCGTGGTGGATGATGACGTTAGCTTTTGTGATCTGGTCGGGAAGTACCTTGAAGCCGAAGGTTTTGAGGTTCATGCCGTTCATTCGGGAGTGGAAGGTGAAACTGCTGCCCGTGAAGGAAGCTATGAACTGATTGTCCTGGACGTCATGTTGCCAGACAAGAAGGGCTTCGAAGTTCTGAAGGAAATACGGGCGCACGGACGTAGCCCGGTACTTATGCTAACGGCCAAAGGGGACGAGTTTGACAGGGTGCTGGGTCTGGAACTTGGGGCCGACGACTACCTTTCCAAGCCCTTCAGCGCACGCGAACTTGTTGCGCGAATCGGAGCTATTCTGCGCAGATCCGGGTGGCAATCCGAAGGCAGCAATGCTCTCCGTCCTCCCGTGATCCGCTCAGGAGATCTGGAACTCGATCCATCCGCTCGCGCCGCCTCAAGGGCGGGGGAGGTTCTGCGTCTCACCTCGGCGGAATACGACATCTTGCGTCTATTTATCGGATCGCCCGGACAGGTGCTCTCTCGTGAAAAGCTTGTCGAGGATGTGCTCGACCGGAAGTTTTCTCCGTTCGACCGGAGTATCGACCTTCACATCAGCAATCTGCGCAAGAAGCTGGGGCCCCACGCGGATGGTACGGAAAGAATTCGCAGCGTCCGGGGTGCCGGCTATCTGTACACCTGGCCAGCTTAGCGTCCGCTTGAGGGCACCGGTGAGAATACAGCAATTCTGGGGTGCGTCAGAAGACTTGCATAGGCAACGTAGACCTTGTGCGTCTCTGTGTCCAGAGCGAGAGTGTGAGCACCGTAGTGAGTGGAGATATTCTCAAGGACCCGGTACGAGTCGGGATCATTCTGCTGTATGACGGTGAGCTTCCCCCCGACTCCGGCAGTATAAATCCGCCGCAACAGCGGATCGAATGCTACGGAATCCGGGTTCCTTCCGACTGGGATCGACGCAATCGGACGATGCCGCGCCAGATCAAAAACCACCAGCATCGCGTTGCCGGAGCAGACGCTGAAGAGCCGCCTGTTTGCCGAATCGATTGCCATTCCAGACGGTCCCTCGCACGGCTTAAGCGCCCATCGCCCGACCACGGATCGAGCGATCAGATCGAGCGCGACAACCGAATCCGTATCTTTCAGGTTTTGGTAGAGGAGTCCATCCTGGGGATCTATTGCTGCAAATTCCGGCTTGCCACCCAGTTCAATCACTCCAACGGTCGCGCGCTTATCAGGATCGATGAGCGTGGCAACTTTCGCATCTCCATTTCCCACATAAACAAGATTGGCGCGATCTGAATAGAGAATGGCATCCGGATCGTCCGCAACGGGAATACTTCCGACCTGTTTAAGGGTCGCAGGGTCCAGCACGCCCACGGTGTTATCCCCGCCCTTGGTAAAAAACGCGATGTTTTTCGAGGGTACGACTGCCACGCCATGGACGCCGGGTGCGCCCGTGAGTTCCTGCACAACTTTGCCGGTTCCCTGCTCGTCCGGGTCAATCTTAACCTTGAACAAACTAGCTATCGATGTGCCGGCAACGAAAAGGTCGGGGCCGTTCAAGGTCATGTAGTCGAGGACGTTAAGTGACTTGTGCGTTGGCAAGACTATGAAACCGTCGAATCTGAGGTACCTGGACGGGCTGGGTGCAGAGGGATAGATGAGCGACGCCAGGCTTAAGGACGTAACAGCGATGACCGTGATTCCCAGGATCAGCGGTATCCGTTTGATGGTTCGTGCTTTGATTGTCACAGCATTTCCTTCGGCGGCGCGTCTCACTGGTGCTGGTTTGGCTGCTTCGCCGCTTCATCATCGACGGTGTAATTGATGCCGGTATACTGCATCTCGTCCCAGGTCTGTTCCCCCCAGTGAACCTCTTTCGCGGGATCAGGGTTCGACTTGTTATTGACGGAATTGTCATAGTGCGCAATGGCCTCCAGCTTCGAACCTTTCGGAACAGCAAGCGGATTCGTGAATATGTAGTAAGTCTGCCAATTGAAGTCGTAATGCGGTACGGGTAACACAGTCTCGATACGGCCGTCCGGATAAACGACCTTATAGTCCCAGCTTTTTCCGCGCAGATGCGTATGGGGAAACAGAGCGGTGAGATGCACATCCTGCTCGAACTGGATAGCAGAGGGAACGATTGTGTCCGCGGAGCCAGCGGGCAGAACGAGCAGCGGATTGAAGAACGCGCTGGTGTGCATCTCCAACTGCGGCGGCTGTTTTGCGAAGATCATTCCGACGCTGGAGCGGTCGCTGACCTCCTTGCCGCTGGTCGTGTAGTGAATCTGGAACCGGATGCTCGCGCCGGCTGGTACCCGCATCGCTGTACCTGGTTGAAAGACCATCGCGTTCGTTCCTGGGGCTGTGGTGGCAAAAAGCGTGTCGGCCATCTTCGACTCCCGTTCAGGTGTTCGTGTTTGCGCACGGCGGGGCCGTAGCGGGACGGTCTGAGTGTAGGCCTGGTTTGGCCGGGGGCCGCTCACGAACACAAGGATGTGATGTACGACGCTTCGCGCGCCGGGCCGGACCTCGATTGCCTGAACCCATTTGTCCTCCGTGAAATTAGTCGGCACCGTAAAGTTCTGATAAGCAATGACACCCGCAGCAGGCACAACGAACGGCTCCGGCATCGTGATAACCGCGTCGGGTTTTCCGATCTCCCAGTTTTCGGTAAACGAGGGCAGGGGCGGCAGCTCTTTCAGGTTTCCCTTCGGAGCGCCCGCATCTACCCAGTGCACGATCAACTCCTTCTCCGAATCGGTAAGCCGGCGGTCATTGGAGAATTGCCCCCGCGGCGCGGCGGAGTGCCACGGCGGCATCGCTCCAAGCGCAACCTGCTCGCGAATCGAGGCTGCCCAGGGCCGCACTTCGTCGTAAGAAAGCAGCTGCATGGGCGCGATTTCGCCGCTGCGATGGCAGCTTGCGCAATGTTGATAGATGATCGGAGCTATGTCCTTCGCGAAGGTCGGCGTCGCCCGCGCCGTGGACTGCGCCCGCAGCGACTGTGCCGGCAGCAACGCACTCCGGTCCACAAACAACGTCGCGTACACCGGAAGCCAAATCAAATACCTGAATCCCAAAATCTTCATGTTTTCGCCAGAGACTATTCTTGTCTGCATGGCAGACCCGCGCCGTCAGGAAACGTTACCACACTGTAAAGATTTGTACACCGCGCCGCGGCTACAAAACTTTACACGGCCTCTACATACTTAAACGGCCCCGGCAACCAGCCCACGCTAAATTTACAGCAATGCCGGGCAAACGCTGTTTCGTAACCCTTGCTCTGCCGGCCGCTTTCTCGATTGCGCTGCTGGCTCAATTCACCGCCGGAACCCGCCTTGTGGTTCTTCACGCCAGCGTATTGGACCGCCAAGGCAAGCCCCTGTCTTCCCTGGACCGGAACGCCTTCCGGGTCTTTGAGAATGGGGCGCCTCAGGAAATTAAGTTGTTTCGCCACGAAGATATTCCGGTGTCGCTGGGAATCGTGATCGATGGAAGCGGCAGTATGCAAACGAAACTGCCGCGAGTGGAGGCGGCAGCCCTGGCATTGGTGCACGAATCGAACCCGCAGGACGAAGTATTCATCATCAATTTCAACGATCAGGCGTTTCTCGACGTGCCCTTCACAAGCGACGTACACAGGATGCAGCAGGGGCTCGACCGCATCGATGCGCGCGGGGGGACGGCGATGCGGGACGCCGTTAAGATGTCGCTCGATTACACCAAAAACACCGCAAAGAAGGAAAAAAGAGTCTTGCTCGTGATCACGGATGGCAATGATAACGCCAGCCGCTCGTCACTGGACCGCATTGTCCGCGAGGCGCAGCAAAGCGAATCCGTGGTCTACGCAATCGGGCTGTTCAGCCAGGAAAAAAGAGGCGATGCCGCGGAGGCAAGACGGGCGCTGAAAATGCTGACCACCGCCACAGGCGGCCTTGTTTTCTACCCGAAGGACGTCGGCGAGGTAAAGCAGCTAGCGGTGGAAATCGCACGCGACATCCGGAGCCAGTACATCATCGCTTACTCGCCGCGCATTCAGGCTTTGGATGGAAGCTACCGGCAAATCAAGCTAAGCGTGGTCGCCCCCGGTAATCCGGTCGCGCGTGCGCGGAATGGTTATTATGCGGTCCCCGATGGAAGTGAATTGAAGGAGTCGCGGGGCGCCGAAGACTTGACTTCAGAACCGTTGAAGGAAAACAAATAATGAAACGATTAGGCGGATTGTTACTTTCTGCTGGGTTGGCATTTGCCCAGGAACCTTCTCGAAGCGTGCCATTAGTCGTTCCGGCTGGTGCGACACTTCGGCTCTATCTGACCAAACGAATACCGAGGCGGCTGAACGCTCCGGTTCAGGCTAAATTGCTGGTCCCTGTCTACGCTTTTGATCGTGAGGTGATTCCGGCCGGGACTGAGGTGTTCGGAACAGTCGCCCGGCTGCAAAATGTTCCAACCGGGGACCGCACCAAAGCAGTGATGAGCGGGGACTTCACTCCGCTGCATCTCGCGGAAGTCAGGTTCACATCGATGCGACTGGCCGACGGCCGGCAGATTGCGATCGACACGGTTGAGAGCGTCGAACTCAACTCCCAGGTTCCTTTGAAGCCACCGAAGCCGCGCAAGCAGAAAGGGAACACCCAGAATGACGGAACTGTGAGTACCGGCAAGCAGGTGGTCAAAGACCAGGTGGATGCGCGCATTTCAACCCTGCGGAGCATTCCCGATGTCGTGCGCGGACCGGACAAGAAAGACATGCTGGCGGATTTCTTTTGGGCTAAGTTACCCTATCATCCGCAGTTTGTGCACTCACGCACGCGGTTTGATGCGGAACTTCGCAGTAGCCTCGATTTCGGTTCCGTCTCCGTGACTCAAAACTCGCTTGCGCTGTTAGGCTCGCAGCCGTCCGGCGAGAGCACGGTACGCGCGAGACTGGTTACGCCGGTGGACTCGAAGATTTCCGCCCCAGGTCAACCTGTCCGGGCTGTATTGGATGAGCCGCTGTTTTCGAGTAACCACCAGCTGGTTCTACCCGAAGGAACGCAATTGCAGGGAACCGTCGTGTTAGCGAAGCAAGCAGGATGGTTTCACCATGCAGGACGCCTGCGATTTACCTTTGAACAAATAGAGTTGTCGCCGGAAGCGCTGGCTCTCCTGGCGCCGGCGCCCGGCATACCCGGCCCTGCTGTCCCCGCGGAAGAGCGGACCCTGCAGTTCCGGACACAGGCGACCCTCAAGGCTGGAGAAAGCGGCGGGGCGCCGGTCAAGGTAGACGATGAAGGAGGCGTTCAGGCCACTGAATCGAAGACACGATTTGTTGGGTTGGCGCTCGCCGCGGCTGTCGCGACCCATTCCGGCCTCGGTGACTCAAAGACAAATTCGAACGGGGTCACTACTCAGGGGCGGAACACTGGCGGCCGTCTCCTCGGCGGAGGCAGCGGTTTCGGGTTGGTTGGAACTATCGCCGGCCAGTTATCCGCGAACACGAGTCTCGGATTGGGGTATTACGGCCTGGCGCGGTCGGTCTACTTCGGCGTGGTGGCCCGCGGACCGCAAGCGGAGTTCTTGAAGAACGCCGTGGTCGATATCGGCTTCGACGTACGGAAGCCAGTTGAAGACACGAAGGTGAAGAGTGACGCCGCCGATCGCAACTGAACATCCGACGCAGTCCCAAAAGGGATCTTCAGACTGTCGTACTCTCAAAGAAGGCCCGTCAGTTGAAGTGGCCTTTGCACCATTGAAGCTCAAGTCCAGAGTACTCTGCCTACGTTCTCGAGTGCCCGTGCAGCGGCTCTTCGTGAAGATCTTCCTTTGGTTTTGGCTGACCGCTGTCGCAATGTTCGCAGTCTTTGCCGTTACGCGCATGATAGGGCTGCGATCCCTCAAGCAATCGGAGATAGTCGCGATGTTTGCGCCGAGATTGGCTGCCGAGGTGGCCAATGCCTACGAATCGGGTGGGGCTCCGGCGTTTTTACAATTGACACGCAGCCTGACGGACAAGCAGAAACGCCAACTCTATCTGCTTGATGGTTTTGGCAACGAGATATTATCGCGACCTATAACACCGGAGGGCCGCCTCGTCGCTCAGGCAGCTCGCACGGATGGACGTGTTGTGGTGCGCTACCGGCTGCACGAGCGTATTGCCGCCTATAAGTTTGCTTCCTCGTCAGGGCGACCTTACGTCCTGTTGTTCTATATGCAACCAGAGTTAGCCGACTCCTGGGAGACTCTGGTGGGCCACAATTTCTTTGTTAGCGGTGGCTTGTTGTTTACGGTCACTGTGCTTTGCCTCTGGCTGGCGTACCACATCGCGTCGCCGATTCATGGTATCCAGGCGGCTGCGCGCCGGGTAGCCCAGGGTGACCTTAGCGCCAAGGCCCCGGCGGCTATCTCCAAGCGTCATGATGAGTTGGCTTCCCTGTCGTTGGATTTCAATTCCATGGTCGAGCATCTTGGAAAGCTGATTCACACACAGCGAGACTTGTTCCACTCTATCTCGCATGAGCTACGTTCTCCTTTGGCACGGCTAACTGTTTCTCTGGCCCTGCTGCGGAGGCAGGGCACATCGCGGACCGAGGATCTGCTCGGTCAGATGGAACGTGACCTGACCAGAGTCGACAATTTGATGACTCAGATACTTATTCTTGCGCGCTTTGAGTCCGGCCTTTCCTCCGGCACGAGAGAGTGTGTGAATTTCTCTCAGTTGGTCGAGGAAATAGCCGCTGATGGAAACTTCGAAGCGCGGGCGCTTGGCAAGTCCGTAAGTCTGGAAGCGGCGCATTCCGTTCTCCTTGAAAACGCCGATCCTCATGCGCTCCGAAGCGCCTGCGAGAACATCGTTCGCAACGCTATCCGGTTCAGCCCGCCAGGTGGTGACGTCCAGGTTAATCTGGCCATCAGTAGTGAGAATCATCAACGCGTGGTTCTCTCTGTTCGAGACCGCGGGCCGGGTGTGCCGGAGGAACATCTCCAAAGCATATTCCAGCCGTTCTTTCGACTGAATCGGTCTGACAAGACCGGGGACGGTAACGGCCTTGGACTCGCGATCGCTCTTGAGGCTGTTCGATTGAACGGCGGTGCAATCACTGCATCCAATCTCAGTCCATCCGGCCTCAACATCGAGGTGAATCTTCCTTCTGGAGCAGCGCAGGAATCCAGCGGGTTGCTGAAGAGCATCTTTCATTAGCCGAGAAATGAGCTCTTCTATTTCATCTTCGATGGCGAGCCGAAGGCCATCGAGGGTAAGATCGATCTGAGTGACGACGTGCCCGACTTGGGCTTGCGGATCACTCTTCGAATCGAAATGAGATTAGTTCAACTGCAAGGTCCGGGCGGCCGCTGTGTCGCGGTTGTGGAGGAGCCGAAGCTCCGCTTGCTCGAGCGCTGCGCCTCCATTTACGAGTTGGCATCCGAATGCCTCACGGAGGGAACGGGAGCGATTGAAAAGCACAAATCGACCGAACTCCTGGACTACGACGCAGTCTACACGGGCAGGTCGGAGTGGCGGCTTTTGCCTTCGGCCGATCTTCCCGCCGAGCCCGCCAGGTGCCTGGTCAGCGGCACCGGCCTGACTCACAAAGCGAGCGCGAAGAACCGCGACGCGATGCACGCGGCGGCGCAGGCGGTCACGGACAGCACGCGCATGTACCAATCCGGGGTGGAAGGCGGCAAACCCGGACGCGGTGAAACCGGTACTGCGCCCGAATGGTTTTACAAAGGCTGCGGTACCGTGCTGCGCGGCCACAACGAACCCTTGATCGTTCCCGAATTCGCGGACGATGGCGGCGAAGAGCCCGAGGTCGCCGGTGTTTACCTCATCGATCCGGAAGGAAACCCGCGCCGGATTGGCTTCACCGTGGGCAACGAGTTTTCCGATCACGTTCTGGAGCGCAAGAACTACCTGTATCTTGCTGCGTCCAAGCTGCGCACCTGCGCCATCGGCCCGGAACTTGTGATCGGCGAATCTTTCGATATGGTCCGCGGAGGAGTCTCCGTCCAGCGGGCCGGGCGGACGTTATGGTCGCGCGCCATCCAGACCGGCGAAAGCACCATGTGTCACAGCCTCGCCAACATCGAGCATCATCACTTCAAGTTTGAATTCCACCGCCGCCCGGGCGACCTGCATATCCACTTCTTCGGGGCTGACGCCTTTAGCTTCGGGGACGGCGTGCACCTGGAAGACGGCGATGTAATGGAAGTGCGGTTCGATGGCTTCGGCCGGCCGTTACGGAATCCCCTGGAACGCATCCCGGTGTCGACGAAACCCGTCACGGTCACCAGCCTGTAACACATGCTCCATCCGCGCATGCGACCATAATCGGTTGCGGTTACTGCCAATCCCTCACGTTGTCCAACGGCTCCGCTTCGGCCTCGCCGACGCAGTGGTCGTTCTCGGCACGCTCAGCCTCCTCTACATCGCCGCGCGTGTCGGCGTCCAATCACTCGTCGCCTTTCACCCGCCCGACACCATCCCCACCATCAGCCTCGATCCCCGCAACCTCCCCAACTACGCCGCTCGTTCAACGCTGCGGATGTTCATCGCGCTGGCCGCCTCAACGCTGTTTACGCTCGTCTATGGCTACTTCGCCGCCCACAACCGCCGCGCCGAACGCATCCTCATCCCCCTGCTCGATATCCTGCAATCCGTCCCCGTCCTTGGCTTCCTTTCGGTCACCGTGACAGGCTTCATCGCGCTGTTCCCCGGCAGTTTGCTCGGCATCGAAGCGGCATCCGTCTTCGCCATCTTCACGGCCCAGGCCTGGAACATGACGTTCTCCTTCTACCAGTCGCTCCGCACTCTTCCAGTCGAACTGGAAGAAATGACCACGCTCTACCGCCTCTCCATGTGGGAACGGTTCACCCGGCTCGAAATCCCCGCCGCATTGATCGGGCTGGTTTGGAACGGCATGATGAGCTTCGGCGGCGGCTGGTTTTTCCTCGCCGCCAGTGAAGCCATCAGCGTCCTCAATCACCACTACACGCTCCCCGGATTGGGTTCGTATGTCGCGGCCGCCGTCGTGGCGCGCGATTTTCACGCCCTCGGCTGGGCCATCCTCACAATGACGGTTCTGATCCTCCTGATCGATCAGTTCTTCTGGCGGCTTCTCGTCGCGTGGGCGGACCGCTTCAAGCTGGAACTCACAGCCGCCGCCACTCCACGCTACTGGCTCTTGGAACTTTTCCGCAGTTCGCGCGTGCCGGACCTACTTCTCCGTCTCTTCGGCCCCGTTATTCGCGCCGTCGATTCCACCATGTCGCGCCTCACTCCCGTTCGTAAGAAGCCGCTGAATGGAGACAAACCAAGCGGCAAGAACGATACGCTGTTCTCTGTCATACTCGCGATCTGCGTTGCCGTCCTCCTCATCGCCGCCATCCGGTTCGTTCTGCGGGAAGCCGGACTCGCCGAATTCGGAACGGCCGCGCTACTTGGGTTGCTCACGGCTGCCCGCGTTTTCGCGCTCCTTGTCTTCAGCACTCTCGTGTGGACTCCCATCGGGGTCGCGATCGGCTTCAATCCGCGGCGTGCCCGCCTCGCGCAGCCCGTCGTTCAACTGCTCGCCTCGTTCCCGGCCAACTTCGTTTTCCCTTTCGCCATCACCGGCTTCCTCGCGCTGGGGATTTCCCTCAACTGGGGATGCATTTTGTTGATGGCGCTCGGTTCTCAATGGTATGTGCTTTTCAACGTTATCGCCGGCGCGCAAAGCATCCCCAACGATCTCCGTGAGATGGCCGCGAACGTCGGCCTTCACGGCTGGCGCAAATGGCGTGCGCTCATCGGCCCCGGCATTTTCAGCGCCTGGGTCACCGGAGCCATTACCGCCTCCGGCGGCGCCTGGAATGCCAGCATAGTCTCCGAACTTGTCTCGTGGG
>JAOAPQ010000376.1 GCA_025462965.1 Bryobacterales bacterium | reverse complement strand
GTCCGCGGTCGCTCGAGGGTAACCGTGGAAATTGACCGCATAACCACCAATCAGCAGGTATTCAACGCCGTGTGAGTTCAACAACCTCAAGAACTCTTTGAAGTCTTGCGGTAGCCGGATCGTAGCCATAGATGATCTGCCGCATCACTTCCATTGCGGCAAGCCGCTCCTCGGGCGTTTTGCCGCGCCAGTACGCCCGGTCATCGGGCTCAGCAGAAAGCTCGTCAACCCGAAATTCGTTCCGGTCGACACGCAGCTCGTCGATCGCCATCCTCTGATTGTACAAGCGAAGCGTCAGATCTCGCGCCGCCCCTCGATCGCTTTCCACATCGTCACCTCGTCCGCATATTCCAAATCGCTTCCGACGGGAATTCCCATGCCGATCCGGGTGACCTTCATACCGATCGGCTTTAGAAGCTTCGAAAGGTACACAGCCGTCGCTTCTCCCTCGGCGTTTGGATTGGTGGCGACAATGATCTCCTCGACGCTCCCATGCGCGATACGATCCACCAGGCTCTTGATCTTGAGTTGCTCCGGTCCTATCCCGCGCAACGGCGAGAGCGTTCCATGAAGCACGTGATAGAGGCCGTTGAACTGGCGGGTGCTCTCGACGCCCACGATGTTGTGCGGCTCTTCGACCACGCAAATGGTATGTTGGTCCCGCGCGGGATCGCGGCAGAACTGGCACTGCTGGCCGTCGCTGATGTTATTGCAAATCTCGCACAGGCCCAGCTTGTCCTTGACATCGAGGATGGCTTGCGAGAGATGCTGGGCGTCGTCACGGCTCGCACGCAGCACGTGGAAGGCGATGCGTTGCGCGGATTTCTGGCCGATGCCGGGGAGGCGCTTGAATTCCGTAATGAGCCGGGCTAGCGGCTCGGCGAAGTCGGGCATCTACGCTGCTAGAACATGCCCGGGGGCAAGCCCATGCCACCGAGCATCCCACCCATTTTCTGCTTACTCTCGTCGTCCACTTTCTTGACGGCTTCGTTGCAGGCGGCGGCGACCATGTCCTGCAGCATCTCGACATCGCTCACCGCTTCGGGATCGATCTTCACCCCGAGCACGTTCTTGTGCCCATCCATTTTGATCGTCACCATTCCGCCTCCAGCAGACGCTTCCACGCGGATCTGCGCGATTTCGGCCTGCAGGCGCTCCTGCATCTGCTGCGCCTGCTTCATCATGCCCTGCATATTTCCCGGCAGTTTCAAAGCATTACTCCTTTAAGTTTCGAACCGTTCGCACTTCTCCGCCGAAGACTTCGCGGAAGCGGCGTACCTCCGGATTGGCCAGCGCGTCGCGCGTGACGTCGTCTTCCGTCGCCGGGGGCTTTGTCAGTTGCGGCGCCGCGGCGACTTCTCCAATCGTAAGCTTCAAACGGGGCGCCGCGACACCCATATGCTGGATCGCTTTCTGGACATCGGCGGCGTTCATGGCTAACTTGAATTCGCGCGGCGTGGTGACGCGCAGTTCGCCATCCGCGAAAGTCCACTCGGAGTGCTCCACCGCATCCGCGGTAAATGCCATGCCGAGTTCGATCAGGGCGGCGTGGATTTTTTCGCGCCATTCCGTGTCGACCGATCCGGGAACCGCCGGAGCCGAGGGTGGAGAAGGCGGCGCCGGCTTCGCGGAGGAGGACTTCTTCTGCTGGTCCAATTCAAAGGGTGAAGGGCCCGTGCGCGCGGGTGCGGGACGCAGGGCCGGCGGGGCAACCGGCGGAGACGAACTAGCTGCAGGCCGCGGAGGGCCGGAGGCCTTCGGCGCTGGCCCGAGATCCGCCAAGGCCTGCTCGATTTCGGCTAAGCGGCCGGCCTGTACCATCTTCAACAACCCGATTTCCAAATGGAACCGCGGCTGCAGCGAAAGTTGGAGATCCCCGAACAGATCGAGTGAGAGTTGCAGATAGCGTGTAAGATCTTCCTCGGTGAAGCTTTGCGCGATCTCGGCCATTCGCGCGCGTTCCGAAGGCGATGCGGCGATGAGCCGCGTGTCCGCACCTGAAATTCTTGCAACCAGAAGGTTGCGAAAATAGCGCGACAACTCGCGGCTGAAATGTTGGAGATTCTGCCCATTGCGCTCCAACTCATCCACGATGGCCAGCATCCGCGAGCCGTTGTTCTCCGCAAGGGCGCCGCTCACCTGCTCCATGGACGTGATAGAAAACGAACCCAACAGAGCGCGGACTTCCTCCGCATTCAGCTTGTTGCCGCAGCACGCGATGGCCTGGTCGAGCGCGCTCAGCGAATCGCGCACGCTGCCCTCGCCCGCTTGCGCGATCACTGAGAGAGCTTCGGTATCGGCCTCAATGCCTTCTTCGCCGCAAATCCACTGCATCCGCTCGACCAGGTTTTCGAACTCCACCGAGCGAAAGCTGAAGTGCTGACACCGTGAAGCGATGGTCGCGGGAATCTTGTGGGCTTCCGTTGTGCAAAGAATGAAAACCACCCATGCCGGCGGCTCCTCGATGGTCTTCAGCAGAGCGTTGAACGCTTCATTGGTGATCTGGTGCGCTTCATCGACGATGAAGACCTTGAAACGGTCGCGGGCGGGACGGTAACGGACGTTCTCCCGAAGTTCGCGCATCTCGTTGATGCCGCGGTTCGAGGCCGCATCGATCTCAATGACGTCCACTGCGCCGCCGGCCTGAATTTCCGTACAGCTGGCGCAAACGCCGCACGGCGTCTCGGTCGGCCCGTTGACGCAATTCAGGCAGCGCGCGAGGATACGGGCGAGCGTGGTCTTGCCGGTTCCGCGCTGGCCGGAAAAGATGTACCCATGCGCGATGCGGTTCTGCGTGATGGCGTTGCGCAGGGTGGTTTTGACGTGATCCTGGTTGACCACGTCGGCGAAAGTCTGGGGACGGTACTTCCTCGCGATTACCTGATACATGTGGGGGGAGATGTCAAGCCCCGGGTGATCCGCGGCACACAGGGTAAATCACTACCGTTGCTTCCTTCCGGACCTGGCGGGGTTCGCGACCGCCTATTGCACGGAGCCCGGAACCTGACGAATTCATCCTAGCATGTCGGCAGACCGCCACGCCTCGCCATCCGGGAACCGAAATCTCTCGCGCGATTCCGGCTTCATCTCGATACTGTACCCGGCCTGCTCAGGCGGCATGTACCGCCCATTGCGCATCCGCACCGGATCAATGAAGTGCTCATGCAAATGGTCCACATACTCCAGCAGGCGGTTTTCAAGCGATCCGGAAACACAGATATAGTCGAAAATCGAAAGATGCTGCACGTACTCGCATAGGCCCACGCCGCCCGCGTGCGGACAGACAGGGATGACGAACTTCGCAGCCATAAGCAGCACCGACAGGATTTCGTTGACGCCACCCAGCCGGCAGCTATCGATCTGGCAGAAATCGAGCGCGCCCGCCTGCATCAACTGCTTGAAAATCATCCGGTTCTGGCAGTGCTCGCCGGTCGCCACATGGATCGGATGAATGGCTTTTCGGATCGCGGCATGCCCCAGCACGTCGTCCGGGCTGGTAGGTTCCTCGATCCACCACGGATCGAACCGCGCCAGTTCCCGCATATTCGCGACCGCTTCCCCCACATCCCAGCGCTGATTCGCGTCCATCATAAGCTTGCGCTCCGGGCCGATCTCTTCGCGAATGATGGTGGAGCGCCGGATGTCATCGTCCAGATCCGCCCCGACTTTAATCTTGAAATGCGACCAGCCCTCCGCAATCGCCTCACGGCACAGATCGCGAAGCTGCGCATCCGTAAATCCCAGCCAGCCGGCCGAGGTCGTATAAGCCGGGTAGCCCGAAGCCAGCATTTCCGCCTGCCGCGCCGCGCGGGTTGGCTGTTGCCGCTTGAGAATCTGCAAAGCTTCGTCCGGCGTAAGCGCATCAGTGATGTACCGAAAGTCGATCGATCGTACGATTTGCTCGGGCGACATATCCGCCAGCAGTTTCCAGAGCGGTTTGTTTTCGGACTTCGCGTACAAATCCCAGACCGCGTTTACAATGGCCGCCGTCGCCAGGTGAATAACTCCCTTCTCCGGTCCCACCCAGCGGAGCTGGCTATCGCCCGTGATGTGCCGCCAGAACGCCCCCATGTCGGCGGTGAAAGATTCCAGCGTCCGTCCTTCCACCAGCGGAGCGAGCGCCCGCACTCCCGCCGCGCACAGCTCGTTGCCGCGGCCGATGGTGAAGGTCAGGCCGTGTCCTTCCAGGGCCGGCGCGTCCGTGTGCAGGATGCAGTAGGCCGCCGAGTAATCCGGATCCCGGTTCATGGCATCGGAGCCGATGTGTTCGCGCGAAGTCGGGAATCGAATATCGAGTATTTCGACCCGAGTAATCGTTATTGGCATGCAGTTTACACTCTAATGTATGTTTCGAATCGCATTGCTGTGCATAGTGTTGGCCACCCCGGCCGCCGCTCAATCCGGTAGCGAGCTATCCATCCGCAAGGTGCTTGCGGACCAGGCCGCGGCGTGGAATCGCGGTGATATCGAGGCATTCATGCAAGGTTATGAGAACTCGCCGGAGACCACGTTCGTCGGTAAGACTGTGCAGCACGGCTGGCGGCAGGTGCTGGATAACTATCGCAGCCGATACGCAACGCGCGCCGCCATGGGCCGGCTCGATTTTTCCGAACTAAGCGTGAAAATGCTCGGGACCGACTACGCCAGCGTGCTCGGAAAATTCCATCTAACGCGCACCGCGGAAGGCGGCGGGGAAGCTTCCGGCCTCTTCTCCCTGATCTTCCGCCGGGCGCCCGGGGGCTGGAAGATCATTCTGGACCACACCAGCTGATCGCGGCTTACGGGGCCAACGCCTTGGCGACCGCCTGCTCGGCAAGCGGCGCAATGGCGGCGTATCCATCGTCATTCGGATGCAGGCCGTCGAAGGTAAGTTCCTTCTTGAGCATCTGCTTGTCATCCAGCATCGCGTTGTAATAGTCCAGGTAAACGAAGCCGTTTTTCGCGGCATAGTCTTTCATCCATAAGTTCAGGGCGATGATTGTTTCCGGCGGCCTCCGGACCGTTTGTTCCCGGATGTAATCGCAGACAGGCATTACGGAGGACAACACCACTTTGATGCCGTTGGCCCGGGCAATATCGGACATGGACATCAGATTATCCTCAATATCTTCCAGCGTCTCCGGCCCGGTGTTGCCCGCGATATCGTTGGTTCCCCCCAGGATGACCACCACCTTGGGCTTGAGCGCGATCACGTCGGGCCGGAAGCGAATCAGCATTTGCGGCGTTGTCTGACCGCCGATACCCCGATTGATATACGGCTTGCCGGTGAAGAACTTGCCATATCGACGGCCCCAGTTGTCGGTGATGGAATCGCCCATGAATACTACTCGATTTTCCCCGGCGGCGGGCGGCGCCAGCTTTTCATTTTCGCTGTGGTAGCGGCCCAGAGCGGGCCAATCCTGTAGCTTTTTCTGCGCAGCCTGCAGATCCTTTTGTAGCTTGTCCCCTTCGGGAGTGGCCGCCGGCGTCTGGGACCAGCCGAAGCCGGCAAGGAGCATCGCGAGGGGCAAAACGCGGTAAGTCATCAGGAACACGTTATCATCCTTTTCGTGCTATGAAGCCCGCGCTTTGCTGGCGTATCATTGGGTGTCGCCATGGTGGCACGCACTCCCCCAGACCAGGCCGCAAGGCTGGAAGCGCTCAGGCGTTACGAGATACTCGATACCCCCCGCGAAGCGGCGTATGACGATATAGCGCGCCTTGCCGCCCACATTTGCGCCACTCCTGTCTCGGTCGTGAATTTTATCGATGAGAACCGGCAATGGTTCAAGAGCGAGATCGGTCTCGGCGTCCGCGAGACGCCTCTCGATTCATCCATCTGTTCGCACGCCATTCTGCAGCAGGACATTTTCGTGGTGCAGGACACGCTGCTCGATCCGCGTTTTCGCAACAATCCTCTCTGCCTGTCGGACCCGGGTCTTCGCTTCTACGCAGGCGCGCTGCTCCGAACCGCCGAAGGCTTTCCTCTGGGCACGCTTTGCGTGCTCGATTACGTTCCACGGCAACTGACCGGCGCGCAGGAGGAGGCGCTTCTCGCTCTGAGCCGCCAGGTGATGACGCAACTCGAACTCCATCGCAATCTGAAGGCGATGCGCGAAAGCGACCAGTTAGCGCGTAGCCTGATTGAAAGCAGTCCGGATTGCGTCAAGGTGCTCGACCTGGAGGGGCGGTTGCTTACCTTGAACAGCGCAGGTATGCGCCAGTTGCGAATCGCGGACGTCCAGCGCTACTGCGGCGCCGATTGGACTGAGTTTTGGGATGGAAAGGATCGCGACGCGGCGAGCGCCGCAATCCAGGACGCGCGCACGGGCGGAATCGGGCAATTCGAAGGTTATTGTCCCGCGACAACAGGCGAGCCGCGCTGGTGGGAAGTAATCGTCACGCCCATTCTCGATTCGGCGGGACAGCCCGCGAACCTGCTTTGCGTCTCGCGCGAAATCAGCGAGCGGCGTCGAACGGAGGAGCAGTTGCGGCAGACCGCCAAGCTGGAGAGCCTCGGTGTGATGGCGGGCGGCATCGCGCACGACTTCAACAACCTGCTCACGGGAATTTTGGGGAACGCCAGCCTCCTGCTGGAGTCCGTCACGGACAACGAACGCGAGATGGCGGAAGCCATTGTGAACGCTGCCGAGCGCGCCGCGGATCTCACCAGGCAGATGCTGGCTTATTCAGGGAAAGGGCGGTTCGAGTCGAAGCGGATCAACCTCTCCGCTGAAGTGCGTGGGATCCTGCGGCTGGTCCAGCCGAGCTTCGAAAAGACCGTTGAGGTAGTTTTGGAACTTGACGATAACCTTCCTCTCATCGACGCCGATCCCGCGCAGATTCAGCAGCTCATCATGAACCTGGCGATCAACGCGGCTGAGGCCATGGAGCGGCGCCCCGGACGGCTTACGATCGCAACCCAGGCGCTCTCTACCGCGAACGGCCCGAGCGTCCTCCTCTTGGTGAGAGACACCGGTGTGGGCATGAGCGAGGAAACGAAAGCGAGGATTTTCGACCCTTTCTTCAGCACAAAGTTCACCGGGCGCGGTTTGGGCCTGGCCGCCGTTTCGGGCATCGTGCGCGGCCACAGAGCAACCATGGAGGTGCAGACCGGGTTGGGCAGCGGAACCGCCTTTCGCGTCGTTCTGCCCGCCGTCGCGGCGGAGCGGCTCGACCAGGATCCGGAACCGAAATGGAACGACTTGCGGGGCCGCGGCACCATCCTTCTGGTGGATGACGAAGACATGGTGCGGCGCGTCGGCAAGGCGAGTCTGGAGCACAGCGGATACGACGTTCTGCTCGCGGACGACGGCCGCCATGCAATTGAGGTATTCGCGCGGGCCGCCGCGGAGATCTCGCCGGCCGACATCTCGCTCGTTGTGCTCGACATGATGATGCCGGTCATGAATGGAGAGGATACCCTGGCGCGACTCCAAGACATTCGCCCCGACGTTCCGGTAATCGTCTCCAGCGGCTGCGACGAAAGCGAGGTGACGCGCCGGTTCACCTCGGGAAACATCGCGGGGTTCATTCAAAAGCCATACAGCGCGTCACAGCTAGCCGGCAAAGTAAAGGAGGTTCTGGCGAATCGCGAAACCATGGGAGCCAGCGCGGGTGGACTAAACTGATAGATTCCATGTCCAAACCCATCCGGCACGCCATGTGCAACGAAGCTTTTGGTGCGACACCTTTCGCGGAGGCTTGCCGGACTCTAAGGGCAGCCGGATATGAGGGCATCGAAATCGCGCCTTTTACCCTCGCGCCCGATCCGGCTGAGATCACGCCCGCGCAGCGGCGGGAGTATCGCGACATCATGCGGTCGGAGGGCCTCGAATTCGTCGGCCTGCACTGGCTGATGGTCAGTCCGCCGGGCCTGCATGTCACCACACCCGATTCGGCCCTGCGCGCACGCGGCTGGGATCACATCCGCCATCTGATTGATTTGTGCGCGGATCTGGGGGAGAACGGGGTCATGGTTTTCGGTTCACCGAAACAGCGCTCTACCACCGGGGGTCTATCGCGTCAAGAAGCTACCAAAAACTATGTGGATGGGCTCCGCTCAGTCGCTCCTCAGGCGGAGTCGCGCGGGGTGACAGTTCTGGTGGAGGCGCTTCCCGCTGCCCAGTCCGACGTGGTGTTGACCCTCGATGAGGCTGCAAACATCGTCAAAGAGATTGCCAGCCCCGCGATAAAAACAATGTTCGACACGCATAATGCAGTGGATGAGGTTGATTCCCATACTTCGTTGATTGTAAAACACTTCGATGTCATAAAACACGTGCATGTAAACGTAATGGACGTGCTTTATCCCTGGACGGCCCAGTAAGATTTCGGCGCTGTACTTCGCCAACTTCAGGAGTTGAATTACGGCGGTTGGGTGTCGCTCGAAGTGTT
>JAOAPQ010000371.1 GCA_025462965.1 Bryobacterales bacterium | reverse complement strand
GCGTCCAGCGCCGCCTGCTCTTCCGGCGAGAGCGTCAACTCGTACTTCACCAGGCCTCGGCGCACTTCTTCGGTCGCAATGACCGTTGCCTTCTTCGAGGACGTCGGGAGCGACGGCCGCGCGCCTCCCTGAAGCTGCCGCGCGCGCTTGGCGGCGACGATGATGAAGCGGTACGTGCTCTGTTCCGCGTCATCTGGAATGGTGCAGTGCGTGTTGTTGCGAATCGTCGGTTCCATCTATTGCGTTACCTCTCTACTTTGTCTTCAAATGTCTCCAGAATGGGCCGGATCTCATCCTCGATCCTGGAGCGGCGAACCCTTTCGGCCTCGACAATCGCGGCGAGCTTCTTTGCCGAACTGTCGAGGTCGTCGTTGATCACCACGTAGTCATATTGCCTGTAGTTGCGGATTTCGGAGGCCGCCTCGTGCAAGCGGCGCGTGATTACCGAATCCGGGTCCTCGCTCCTTGCGCGCAGGCGTTTCTCCAGGATTTCCCGGGAGGGAGCTAATACAAAAATTGTTACGGCGTCCGGGAGTGTTTCTCTTAATTGTGCCGCACCCTGCACGTCAATGTCGAGTACCAGGTCCACGCCGCGCATTTCCGCGATCTCCCGGGCGCTCCTGTGCGTGCCGTAATAATTGCCGAAAACGTTCGCGTGCTCCAGGAATTCGTTGTTGTCCAGCCGCCGCGCGAACTCCTCGCGGCTGATGAAGTGGTAATCGACGCCATCCACTTCATTTCCGCGCGGTTCGCGGGTGGTGTAGGAGACAGAGAAGCTAAGTCCCGGCACATCGCGGAACAGTCGGCCGACGAGTGTAGATTTACCCGAGCCCGAAGGCGCGGAAATGATGAAAACAATGCTCATTCTAGATTAAGGGACTGTTCGCGAATCTTATCGATCTCCGACTTGGCGGCCAGCGCCAGGTCCGTCACCGTCAGGCCGATATCTCCCAGGCCGCTGGTTTTAGAGAGAATCGTGTTGGTTTCCCGGTTCATTTCCTGGAGCAGAAAGTCCAGCTTCTTCCCCTTCTCGCCCGGCGCGGCGAGCAGTGCCTCCACTTGTGCGGCATGTGTCTGCAGCCTCACCAGTTCTTCGGAAACATCGCTGCGGTCCGCGAGGATCGCGGCTTCATGCGCCAGCCGCTGGGGTTCGATCGTGTTGCTCAGGAGTTCCGCCAGGCGCGTGGTTAGCCGCTGCTGAAAGACGTGAACCGCCGTCGTGCGGATTTGTGCAATCTTTGCGGCAATCTGGGCGACCGCCCTGGTGCGTTGCAGGAGTTCTGCGTCGATCGCCGCGCCTTCGCGATCCCGGAAAGCATTGAATTCGGTCAGTGCCTCCTCAGCGAGCTTGAGGATATCGCCTTCCAGCGTGGTTTCCGGCGAGGCCTCCTGCTGGAAGATCCCCGGCATCCGGAAGGCCTGGTTAAGGTCCGGCTTCGAATCAAGCTTCAATTCCCGCGCTACTGATTCAAAGGTTTCGAGCCAGGTTCGCAGGAGCGGCCGGTTCAGGGTCAGGGCATAAGACGAAGCCTGCTCCACGCGGATCTGGACGCTCCCGCGGCAGATATTTCCCTTGAGCAGTTCGCGAATCCGGGCTTCGTACCCATCGAATTGCGGCGGAACGTGAAAGTGGAGATCCAGTCCGCGGTGGTTGACCGCCTTCAGCGTAAGTGTAAGGTCGCCGCTCGTGGCTCGCGCGAAGCCGGTCATGCTGCGGCTCATAGGTCGATTCCCGATGCCACCGTCATGAACTGAAGCTCGTGGAGACGCTGATAGATGCCGCCATGCTTAATCAGTTCATCGTGTGTGCCGGTTTCCGCGATTCGCCCATTGTCGAGGACCACAATCCGGTTGGCCCGCCGGATGGTCGAGATCCGGTGCGCGATCACAATAACCGTGCGATCCACCATCAGATTTGCCAGGGCGCGCTGTACCAGCATTTCGGATTCGGTATCGAGGTGCGATGTCGCCTCGTCCAGAATCAGGATCGGCGCGTTCTTCAGCATCGCCCGCGCGATCGCGAGCCGTTGACGCTGCCCGCCGCTCAACCGTACCCCGCGCTCCCCGATCAGCGTGCTATAACGCCCGGGCAGGCGTTCGATAAATTCGTCCGCAAGCGCGTGCCGCGCGGCGTCCCGCACTTTGCTCAGCTCAATATCGGAACGCCCGTACGCGATGTTATTCGCAATCGTGTCATTGAACAGGAACGTATCCTGCGCCACGATACCGATCTTCTCGCGCAAACTCGCGAGCGTGAAATCGCGGATGTCGCGTCCGTCCAGCGTAACGGCCCCGGAGAAGACGTCGTGAAAGCGCGGAACCAGGTTGGCAAGCGTCGTCTTGCCCGCGCCGCTCGGTCCCACCAGCGCCACCACCTCACCTGTGCGCACTTCCAGATTGATCCCCCGGAGCTGATAGTTCTCCGTACTCGGGTACCGAAAGCTGATGTCCTCAAAGCGCAGCGCTCTCGAAAAACCCTCCAGCCGCACGGCGCCGGGGCGGTCCTGAATATCGTCGGCATGGTCCAGGTACTCGAAAACCTTCTGCGATGCGCCGATGGCCTGCTGGAAAATGTTATGAATTCCGGTGAGCCGTTTGACCGGTTCGTAAAGCATGAGCATGGCCGTGAGGAAGCTCATGAACTGGCCCGCCGTCATACCGCCCGTTTTAATCTCGGACCGCGCGAACGTCAGCAGCGCGACGATCGTGAGCGCGCCGCAGATCTCGATGAGCGGCGAAGCGAGCGCCTGCTGCAGAACATAGCGAAGATTCGTTTTCAAGAGCCTACGCGCGGCCGCCTGGAAACGCCCCATCTCGTAAGCTTCGGCCCCGAAAGCGTGAACCACGGTGTGCCCCGAAATCGTCTCCTGCAGAATCTGGTTCAGTTCGCCGACATTTTCCTGCGTGTGGCGGCTGGTGCGCCGGATGCGGCGGCCCATGCGCGCCGTCGGGATCAGGACAATCGGCAGCACGGTCAGGCTGAACAGCGCCAGCTTCCAGTTGGTCTGCATGACCACGAGCAAGAGGAAGACAGCCATGAAAAGCTGCCGGAGAAAATCGACCAGCATCGTGGAGACAGCCACCTGGATCTTATCGATATCGTTCATCACCGACGACATCACGCGTCCTGTAGTGTTGCTCTCGAAGAACGCCGCGCCGTGGCCGAGTACTTTGGAGAACACGGCATTGCGCAAGTCGGTGGTCGCGGAGAAGCCGGCGCGGCTGATGAAGTAGTTCGCGAGGTAATCCGCCAGGCCCTTCGCCGCAAAAACGGTCACGATGGCGAACGCGACCATCGTCCACTCGTTATGGATGCCGGCGGGGACCAGATCATTGAGAAAGACAGGGTAATTGAGCAGCGGGATCGTAAAGAGAGGAACCGGAACGTCGGGCGCTCCGTGCTGGAGCACGCGATCGATCACGGGCCGGATCAGAACGGCGACCGAAGCCTGCGATGCGCCCACTACCGCCATCAGGATGACGGAGAAGACAAGAATCAATGTGTAGCGGCGGGCGTATCCGAGCAGGCGGAGCCAGTCGCTCATGCATGCACCCGCAAGTGCTGTAGTGCATTGATGACGCGCTGTTCGGAAATGTTCTGGATACCCTTCTCGGAAATGAGGACTTCGGACTGCGTGCGCCAGGGCGCCCAGACAACCGGGTCGGACGGGCCGAACAGGACGATAGTGGGGATCTGAAAGGCGGCGGC
>JAOAPQ010000359.1 GCA_025462965.1 Bryobacterales bacterium | reverse complement strand
GCTGCACGCTCATAGCCAATCTCGGGCGCGAGCACAGTACCCATGGCGAGTGAGCGCTCGACGAAAGACCCGGCGCGATCGCGGTCTGCTTCGAGACCTGAAACGAGTCTATCCGCGAAGTTGCGCGAACCGGCGGCGAGGAGTTCAATCGATTCCACGAGATCGTAAGCCATGAGCGGCATCATGACGTTCAGTTCGAAATTCCCGGTGGCCGCGCACAGCGCGATTGTCGCATCGTGCCCGACAACCTGGGCGCAGATCATCAGCAAACTTTCCGCGATGACCGGGTTGACCTTCCCCGGCATGATGCTCGAGCCCGGCTGGACGGCGGGCAAGCGCAGCTCGCCCAACCCGCAGCGCGGTCCCGAACCCAGCCAGCGGACATCGTTCGCGATTTTCATGAGCGCGCAGGCATAGTTCCGCAGGGAGGCGCTGAGAAAGAGGACGGCATCTTTTGCTGCCTGGGCCTCGAAATGGTTTTGCGCTTCCACGAAGGGAACGCCCGTGGCTGCGGATAACTCACCGATCACCTCTGCCGCGAAGCCGCTTGGCGCGTTGATCCCCGTGCCGACGGCCGTGCCGCCGAGCGGCAGCTCATACAATCCCGGGAGCGCTGCGATCACCCGCTCGCGTGCGGCGGCCACCTGCCTCGCATAGCCGCTGAATTCCTGGCCGAGACGCATTGGTACGGCGTCCTGCAGGTGCGTACGGCCAATCTTGATTACGCTATCGAACTCGCGCGCTTTCGCGGCCAGCGAGTCCGCAAGGTGCTGCATCGCGGGAAGAAGTTCGCGGTGCACGAGTTCGGCGGCCGCGATGTGCATGGCCGAAGGAAACACATCGTTGCTCGATTGGCCGCGGTTCACATCGTCGTTCGGATGGGCTCCCGCCAGGTGCGCGACGATCTCGTTCGCATTCATGTTCGTCGATGTGCCGCTGCCGGTCTGGAAAACGTCGACCACGAACTGACTGTCGTGCCGCCCTTCCGCGACTTCGCCCGCCGCGCGTTCGATTGCCGCCGCTTTTTCAGCCGGCAGCCATCCATGACGCCCGTTCACTCGCGCCGCGGCTGCCTTAATGAGGCCCAGCGCGCGCAGAAATGCACGCTGCAGGCGCAAAGTACTGATGGGGAAGTTCTCAACGGCGCGGGCGGTCTGCGCTCCGTAGAGCGCGGTTTCGGGCACTTGCATCTGGCCCATCGTGTCTCGTTCGGCCCGAAACCCGGACGCCATGGCTGTCTACTCCCAGTGACTGTTCAGCAGGCGGCCTGCCAAGGTTCGCCGACAAGGCGCTCGCTACTTCCCTGTCGGAACGACTACCCGCACCACTCCACCGGGCGCGTACCACGTCAATTCAACGTTCTTCTTTGATCCTGAGCTCTTCGGAAAGAACAAGTAGCCGGCCACGGCGATTGAGGTCTTTCCCTCCGGAAGCGACTTGTCCCACAACTCTTGTTCCAGCAAAGCCGGATCGCGCGTCGCCTTTGGATAAGGAGCGGGTCCTCCAGCCGCGGGAGCACCTACACCTACACCCGCGCTTGTGTACACCGCGCCTTTGCGCCTTCCCGTCGCCGGATCGTAGGTGCCGGCCGAATCGTACCCGATCGAGGCCGTGGTGTAAATGTCCACGTCCTTCTGCTTGCCGCGAGGCGGATTGTCTTTTTGGTCTACCACTGCGGCCACGGTGCGCGCGCTCGCCGGCCGCACGGCCGCTGAGCCGGAACCGTTTCCCAGCATGAAATCGTCCGCGGCGACATCGGCTTCGGCGCCGGGCTCGGGGAATACTCCGATCTCGATTACCTGGTAACCCGCGCGATTCAGATCGGCCGCAAACAGCTTGTGTACCCGTTCCGCCGGGATCACGGCGGCGGCCACGGTTACAGAACCAGCCCGCAGGTGTGCTGGATAGTCCGTGCTCGCTCCCCGCGGCCGGATTCCATCCTTTGCCAGCAACATGCCCGCCAGCACATACGCGCCAATCGGGACGGTCCTGAATCGCATCGGGTAGCTCCGCAGCCATTCTACTCCGTCAAAGCCGTGATGTCTTCAATTCAAAAAAACTGCTTGCATCAGTGCCCGATACTGGCCGATAATCCATGAATACTACCAGGGGTTTTACGAACACTGCTCGTTTCGTAATTCACGCACGTCGCCCCCCTTGGTAAGTCCCTTGTAGGACGTACGCTCTCCCTGTTTGAGCGATCATCCATCGGTCTGCGGATATCTACGCGCATACCTACGCGGATACCTACGAGGAGACATAGTGATTCATCTAATAAATCGTAAGCTAACTAACTTAATACTAATTAGCAGTGCGCTTTCTGCCGGGTTGTTCGGCCAGTCCTACCAGGGCGGCGTTCGCGGTCTTGTCACGGACCCGACAGGCGCTTCCATTGCCACCGCGAAGATCACCCTGTTGAACGATGCAACAGGCGTAGCTCGTAATACGCTGTCCAATGCTTCGGGCGAGTACGCCTTCAATACACTCGATCCTGCCATTTATACCCTTACCGTCGAAAGCCCCAGCTTCAAGAAATTTGAACGCAAGAATGTCATTGTAGCCACGCAGGAAGCAGTCACCGTCGATGTGCGTCTCGACGTCGGTAGCATTTCCGACGTGGTGGAAGTAACGGCCGAAACCCCGCTGGTCGAAAACTCCAGCGCTTCCAACGGCCAGGTGCTCGATACGCAGAAGCTCACGGACCTGCCCAATCTGGGGCGCAATCCCTTTCTTCTCTCGAAGCTCTCAACCAACGTCGTGCCCGTCGGCGACCCCCGCTTCAATCGTTTTCAGGACCAGAGCGGTTCCTCGCAGATCTCGGTCGGCGGCGGCCCGGTGCGCGGCAATAATTACCTGATCGACGGCGTCGCCGTAACGGACT
>JAOAPQ010000346.1 GCA_025462965.1 Bryobacterales bacterium | reverse complement strand
CGGAGGTGCACGTTGAACATTATCCTGCGGGCGGCCCGTGGGAGATATTCTGCCCCTCAAAGCGTATGGAAGGTTTCCATCACTCGCTGTACGAATCGCCGGAGGTGCAGGAAGAGCTGGCGCGATGGCTTAAGAAAAAGTCGCGAGGCCACTAAGATTTCAGCGGCAGGCCGGTATTGCCAATATTCAGGGGCATCACCCGGCGGGGTTTATTTCGCGGACAGGCATGAGCCGCCGCGGAACTCTTGCACCACTGGATTCACCTGCGAGGCTGCGGCTAGATGTTGCGCTTGCGCAGCCCCGGACAAAATCTTCGCCGGCGGCTCCAGCGGGCGGCCCTACCGGCTGAAGTTGGAAATGTAGCAGGCCGAGCCGACGTGAATTTCCTTCGGCGCGCTACACCGCTTCCGCTTTCGCAAAAGGATTTTCGTCGGCGCTCGGTCCGTAAATGGAAGGCACTTTGCCACCCATGGGCCGGAGATAGGCCGACAACTGCCCGCGATGGTGAATGCTGTGACCCACGGCGAAGGTGATGATTCCCGCCGCCGGTGCCTGTAGAAACCCATAGAGATCGAGAATTTTGGCGGCTTCCTCAGGCGTATAAGTGGACAGCTTTTCGATTGCGGCCGACATTCTCTCCATATACCAGGCGGAGATTTGTTCGGGGCTTGTTATGCTTTCAGGTTTTTCGGGGCCTTTCCCGAATGTGCCGCTCAGGATTCCGTCGAGGAACATCACATCCGCGGAGGCAATATGCCAGAGCAATTCGGCAGCGGTCATGCAGCGTTCAGACGGGCGGTAGTCGAGATGGGCGTCGGGAGTGGCGGCGATCACTTTCGCGGTGGTCGCCGTCTCCCGTTTCAATGTCGGAAGAGTGAAGTCGAGCAGAAATTTGGCCTGTTCAGTGGTCATGGGGACAGCATACAGTGTCGGGAGAGCGGCCGCTTGGAGGCTGCGCAGACTGCGGGGATAACGACCGGCTTCATCTTTCGCGCTGTCAGTAGGAGCGGCGCGATCTGGGGGGACCACATCACCCCGAAAGCCATATGGCACGTGGTGAAGGGGCGGCCCGGCGCGCCGGAATTGCGCACTCGCTCCTCAAGCAGAAGCTACGGAACGCGGTGAACGACGGCATCGATCTTGCGGATGCGTGATCGGTGGACGCTGCGTCCGCCTACGGGACTAGCGAGGAGTTTGGCGGTGAGAAGCGGATTTCGCAACAGAAGCACCAGTGATTTCCATTTCACACGCCGGCGACTGCGTAGTTCCAATGCCGATGTCACGTTTTTCCTTTTGCCTTCCAATTTATTCCCGAGGAAACCTGTTCCAGCGACGCTTCCGATCTGTCTCTAATATTGCAATGCCTTCCTCCCCTCGGTCTGTGAGACCCCACCCGGATGGGGCATTAGTATATGCAATCAAGGACAATGACAGATGAAAAAAGGATCGATTCAATGGCTAACCAGTGCCGTGGGAAAGGTGGTTCTGAATAGGGCGTGCCTTCCGGCTCTCCTCACACTGCTGACAGCAGCGGCGGCCGTCCAGGCGCAAACGGTGACAATGTACGGCACGCTTTCGAATTTCGACGTTATTAATGACACGGGCGAGCCCGCGCACGGGTTCGAAATTGAAATCCATGGCATGACCAGCCTAGGCGGCACGTTCACCTATAACCGTTACGGCGCGTCGCAGATCACGCCTTTCCCAGGCGGTATGTACGTCCGCTATCTGTCCCCCTGGGACCCGGCTACCCAGCAATTCATGGTGACTACCCCTGTGGCGGTTCACCCCACCGTCACCAACGGACACCAGTGCACCTTGGGCTCATTCGGTTATGACACCAGCGGTTGTGAGCATTTCGGCGTATGGTCGTTCACGAGCGGTACCGGGCAGACAATCTATCGCTGGCTTGTTGCCGACCCCGCGAACCCCGGACAGTTAAAGGCCGCCGGTTCACAGGTGGCGATTCCCGCCCCCGTCTGGTCCGTGGTTCCTCCCGTAGCGCCCGCTGATCCGGTGGCGATCGTTGCGCAGGTGGATCCGCCGATACCGCCGCCGCCCGCCAAACAGTACGGACCGGCTCAGTGGATGAAGACCTATAAGACGGAAAACGATCGCCAGGTCGGCCTGGACGAACTGGTAGCGGACAATCCCGTGGTGCCGCAAGATGAGGCCCACCTCGAGACGGCCTGGGACCTGATGCAGAACAAGATCGGAGATGTCGGCAATAGCAAGCAGAAGCAGAAGCGGGGCGCGCTCGGCGGACGGTCGCACGCTGTCGTGCGGCGCTTCGAATTCTACAAGTTCACCGGCACCATTGACCCGGTCACGGGCCAGGCGATCTGCGCGGATGGTCTGTGCGCTGCTCCGGCGGCGGACGAAATCGGTGATTTCCTCGGGGCGCAGAATGCCGCGGTCAACCTGAATGTGCCGGTCCAGTATCCGGTTACCGTGACGGTGTCTGGCGACGGTGCGGTCTCGTCGAGTGACGCTGTCATAAGGTGCCCCGCCGGCGCTTGCAGCGAGTCGGTGAACCCGCACACTTCGGTTACGCTGACGGCGAAGGCCGGCAAGGGCGTGTTTTCGGGTTGGAGCGGCGCCTGCGCCGGTAAGGCGCTGAACTGCACGATCATCGTGGACTCCGAGGCGCCTGTCACCGCCACCTTTCTGACTCCCTACAAGCTGGTGCTCAAGACCTCCGGCACGGGAACGGTGAGCGCCAATCCGGGCGATACGACCTTACCGCAGGGCACGGTGGTAACGTTGACCGCGACTCCTGCGGCGGGCGCCACCTTTACCGGGTGGACGGGCGGCTGCTCTGGTACGTCGCTGACATGCGCGTTCACGATCAACGCAGACACCACCGTCACCGCGACGTTCAGCGGAATCGTCGCTCCGCCGCCGCCGGCCACCTACAGGCTGGTGGTGAAGACCAATGGCAGCGGCGCAGTCAGCAGCAATCCATCGGGCAGCAACTTCGCGGGCGGATCTTCGGTGACAGTGACGGCAGTTCCGGGGGCGAGCGCCACCTGGAAAGGATGGACTGGCGCCACCTGCTCCGGCCTGTCGTTGAGTTGCACCTTCACCATGACCGCCGATACAACGGTGACGGCTAACTTCCGATAAGCACAGGCAAATCCCTGACCGAGGCAGGCGCGCGTCGCAAGACGCGCGCCTGTTCCTGTTACGAGAGTGACCGGATAACTCTAAAGCGGATGGACCTCCTAATGAATCACTGGTCAGAACAGTCTTTCTCACCAGGAATCCGGCGTGACGCCCCGATACGCCTTGGAGAAACTACGAGCGTCGCGTGGTGCCAGATCTCCACGAACGGGACTTACTGGGCTCGCAGCCGGCGCATATCCGCGAGACGCGCTTTTTCCGTTCAAGTGACGCGAGGAAACGATCACTCTACACCTGGTGATCCAGTCCATCGCCGGATGCTTTGCCCCATTGAACGTGACCACGTGGGCAGCGTAAAATTTTTGCGATGTGTCGTTTCGACACTCTGGCCTACCTGATTTTGGTCCCGATGACGCACCTATGGGGGCAGCTCGCCGCAGAACCGCAGACATCGATTCACGGCGGGATCTCTTCCATTCTTGAACCAGGCAGAGGCTGGGAACTGATCCGCGGAGGTTTCCAGCTCACCGCAGATTCAGCTGTGGAGGTCGACGAAGCCTGCACCCGGCCTGGTAGAGGGCGTACACATGGTCACGTGTGGCATAAAGAGCACCTGCGCACCCAACAGCACCGTTGCACGCACATTCTCGATGATGTTGTTGTCATAGCAGACCAGGATGCCGCATTGCCAGCCGTGGAGATCAAACACGATGTATTGATCACCCGGAGTGAGGTGAGGGTTGATGAACGGGTGCAGTTTTCGAAAACTCGCAACGAGGCCATTGCCGTTGACACAAACGTAGGCTTTATAGAGTTGGCCGTCGGCATCTTTCTCGAACAAGCCCGCAAGCACGGTAACACTCGAATCCCGCGCGATCCGGATTAGCGTCTGCACGCTCTCGCCCTCGGG
>JAOAPQ010000296.1 GCA_025462965.1 Bryobacterales bacterium | reverse complement strand
CCTCTATTTCGGCGCGAGTGCAACCGGGTTGCGAGTACGAAATATTTTCCGCCAGGGTGGAATTGAACAGATGAGGCGTTTGATCGACCAGCACGACTTCCCGGCGCAGGTCGCCCAATCGCAAGTCTCGCAGGTCCACACCGTCCAAAGTGATGCGGCCGGAGTCCGGGTCGAGAAAACGGACAAGGAGATCCGCAATGGTTGATTTGCCCGCACCGCTCGGGCCCAGGATCGCGCAGAATGTACCGGCGGGAATCTCGAAAGACACTCCCTTCAAGACTCCCTCGCGATCGTGACGCAGCATTACGTCCTCGAGCACGATATTCCGGCGCACGGGAGCAAGCGCAAGGGCGCCCGGCCGTTCGACCACTTCGGCGCGCGTATCCAGGATCTCAAAGATGCGGCTCAGCGAAACCCGCGCCGACGCGAGATTTGCAGAGAGTCCCATCATGTTCTGGACCGGTGAGAGCAACCGCATGTGATAAGCCATGAAGGCCACCAGCGACCCGATGGTCAGCTTGCCGTCGATGATTAACTTCCCGCCGTACAGGAACACGATGGCGGTGGACGCCGTCAGGATGGTTCCTGGCAGCGCGCCGGAAAGGAAGGAAGTCATTTGCAACCGGAGCAGAGTATCGACGAATGCGCCGTTCCGTTTGCGGAAGCGCTCGGATTCGTATGCGCCGGCATTTGAGGCGACGATGGTCCGCATGCCGATCAGTGTCTCGACAAACAGACTGCCCACATCGGCCGCGCACTCCCGCAGCTTCCGGGTGAAGACGGTCAACTTTCGCTGGTAGTGAACGAAAGTGAACAGGCAGAGAGGTACCAGTGCGACGCTGAGCAGAAAGAGACGCCAGTTGAGCCATAGCATCATGGCGACGCTTCCTGCCAGGAACACAACGTTGCTGAGCACGGAGAGCAGGGAATCCGCTGAAACGCGCTGCACTTCGCCGATGTCGTTATTCAGGCGGGAGACCAGGTCGCCCAGTCTCCATTTCGCGTAAAAGCGCGGCGAGAGCGTCTGCAAGTGCCGGTAGAGCGCGAGCCGCATATCGAAAAGCATGGCCGCGGACACACGCACGTATTGGTAACTGGAAAAGATGTTGACCGCGAAACCAAGCACGGTGGCCACGAACATTAACCCGGACACTTCGCAGAGCAAACGCCAATCGCGATTCAGCAGAGCGCCATCGATTAATAACTTGGAGATGAACGGCTGCGCGAGGCCGAGTGAGGTCGAGACAAGGCTGGTGGCGAGAATCAGCGCGAGACGCCCGTAGTAGGGGCTCAGGAAGATCTTCAACCGGCGATATTCGCCCCAACTCGTCTTAGAAGGACCACTATGCTCGCCGGTTGTTGCTTTATCTGCCAAATAGAACTCCGCGCCGCGTTACCGGCGCGCAAGAGAAATCAGGTTCGTCGTCGTATCTTTGTTCAGGTAAATCAGTTTATGCGATTGCAAGGTCTCGGCATCGAAAACCTCAAGGGTGGAGCCGGCTCCGTAAAGATACAACTTCCTGCCATCGCCGCTCATGCCGAACTTGAAAGTCGGCCGCGAATCGAACGCCTGCTTCCTGATGACTTTGTGCTTCTCCAGATCCCACACCCACCATTCCGTTGTGCGATTCCCGCCTACACCACTGTACATCACCGAAAACCCGCGCTTGTGATCGGGCGAAATCCGGAATCCCATCATCGGGAGCGCTGGACCGATCGGTTTGAAGTCGGCTTTGTGAGTGGTCAAATCCAGCGAGGCCAGTCCGATGGTGCCTTTATGGACGATCGGATCCACCGCGGTGAAGACGGAAGTAATGACGTTCCCGGTGTTGTAGGGATCTTCCGCAGGATTCAGGTGGAAGGGAGCGGCGCCCGGAAACTCAGGCTTCGCGAGCTCGATGCGATCCACTTGTTTGAATGTAGCGAGATCGAACACTAGAACATCTTCCTGGAAGACATAAAGTAACTTCCCGTCCGGAGAGACCTGGTAAGTCGCGGCGAACCCGAATCCCTGGTCGATGTCCTTCGGGAATGGGAAGGCCTTGCTGATTCGTTTCTCCTGTAAGTCGAGAACCACAAACTGCGCGGGCTCCAGACGATAATAGTCCGTTTCGCGTACGGACGCGCGCATCGTGAGATAGAGGTATCGGCCGTTCGGATCCACGGCCACGCTCGAGCCTCCTGCGCGGGGCATTCTTGGGCGGCTTTTCTCGTCCGCCAGGCTGAAGTGAGTGATCACCTTCCGCGCGGCGAGGTCGACCGTCTCCACATCCATCTGAGTCGTCAGGATGTAAAGCTTAGTCTGGTCATAAGAAAGCGCTGTAACCCGCGCAATGCCTCCAAGCGGAATCTCGCCAACCACTTCCTCCTTGTCCTCATCGAAGACCAGGAGTTTGTGGTCGAGAGTGCCGATGTAAGCCAACCCCGAGGAAGACGATGTGGAAGTGGAAGCAGCATCGGGGGGCGGCGCTCCCAGGCAGCACACGCCGCAAAGAACCGCGGCAGGTAACAGCGCGGTCATCCGCATAGATCGATGGAGGTCTCGGCGCATCGGAACTCCTAAGGAAAGACGACGTCCACTTTACGCCAGTCGTTGGCCGCTGAGGAACACTTGTCCGTCCACTCAGGAGCATTGTTCAGATGATCAGGTACCTGCGCGGGCCAACCGCATCCGAGATAGCAGTCGAAGAGGTCGCGTTCCACCGGCTGGCACAGACCGGCGGTCCCGCCCGAGTTATCAACTTCCCAGCCGGGAGTGAAGTTGAGGGTGCACCCCATGGGATAGTAAATCCGTCCCTGGTGGGTGGTCTTACTTTGAAGGGCTTCGATGTCGCCATTGGCGGCATCGATGATCTGCTCCACTTTCCGAGCCTTTTTGTTTACGGCGTTCAAACGACTCATATCTGTTCTCCTTGGTGCTGTGTTCCACTAGTCGCTAAATCGGTCCAGAAATGACGGATTGCGGACACTGATCTCTCCATAAATCTGCAGGCAGAGATCATTCCACCCTCGAATCCAATCGCAATAGTGCAGGTTGGCGGCGGCAGTGTCGCCGTAGTGAATAAACGCTTCGTGATAACATCCGCCCGAACAAACGGGCCGGGCCCAACAGGTATGGCAATCGTATCTGGCGCCGATGTGGTGAGTGGAAAGAAACTCGCGGCGCGCATCGTGATTCACACCGCCATCCTTCACGTGTCCCATTTTGCCGACGGGCGAGTCGACAAAACGATGACAGAGAGAAATATCGCCGGCCGTGCTCACTCCGAGCAGCCCCAAACCGGCTCCACAGGGATATGCTTTGCTGACGCCCGAATGCAATTCCTTTAACGTATCGCTGACGTTTGTGAAGCCATGCTGCCGGCCCTCGACGGCATGGTCGCGGTATTCCCAGGCGAGAGCCGCAAAGGAATCCAGGATGTTGTCCATCTTCTGCGTGCCGATATGATACAACCGGTCCGGGCTGGCGGTCGCCGGCGAGAACCCCACGGAATCGAATCCCAATTCGGTAGTCAGGTGCTGATAAATGCGTCGGACATCGCTCACCTGGGAGGTGAGGGTAACGCGCGCTCCGATCGAGTTGCTGCGGTGCGTTTTCAGCAACTTCTTAATCTTCGGCGCGATCACTTCATAACTGCCCCTGCCGTCATGAAAGACGCGCATCTTATCGTTCAATTCTCGGTCCCCATCGATGCTGACCGTGACGCCGATGCGCTTCTCTGAAAGAAAGCCGACGATCTCGTCATTCAGCAGCGTGGCGTTCGTGGTAAGGCTGAACTCGATTTCTTTGCCCACCTCCGCCGCCTTGCTGATAGCGAACTCCACAGTCGACCGCATGACAGGGAAGTTGAGCAGTGTTTCGCCGCCGAAGAACGTAACGTGAATTCCCTTTCGGCTCGAGGACTCGAGAATCAACATCTCGATCGCCGCCTCGGCCACGTCCCGGGTCATGTACTTCGGTTTGCCATCGGGCTTGGTGATCTTATCGTCACTGTACTCGTAGCAATAAGTACAGGCGAGGTTGCATTGATTGGTGACATTCAGAACCACCCTTTGCAACGGGAAGTTCTGGATCGGCAAAGCTGGCTTTACGGGTTTGACATGGTTGGAAGCCAATGCCTCGGCCTGTTCCAAATCGTCGAGCGTACCCTCGATGTCACCCGGCAGATATCCGCGGCCTTTGAAGCAGTCGATGATCTCATCCCGTGAAAGCTCGGTGGCCCGGAGAAGGTCGACGATTTCCTTGGAAAGGCCCTCCATGCGGAAAATCGCTCCGCTCGGCACGAGGTACAGGAAGTCCGCACCGGCGGCCTGAAATGCATGGGCCTCCGCGGAACGGTAAGTTTGCGGCGTAACCTCGGCTACTGCACTCATTTTGAAACCTCCGGCTGGTCATAACGCACGTACATTGGAACGGTTACGACCAGATATGACTTTGCTTTCAGGTCGCTGTTTGACCCTGCCTGGTAAGTTGCCGTTACCCAAACATCGCCCCAGTTGTTGGTCGGGTAGTTGTTGGATTGCTTTTTCCGGGCCGGGTTCGGACCCTCGAAAGAAGGCGTGAACAGTCCGGAATCGTTTACTGCACCGACGAACTGGATATCGTCATCGTCGGGCGTGGAATACTGCTCTTCGAGCGCCCACCGGGCGGAAACGGGACCCAGTGCGACCTCGTTCTCGGGCTTTCCGTCCGGGGCCGCCGCAAATGCGACGGCTTCGAATTGCATGAACTGCTTCGCGGAGATGGTTCCACCAAGTCTAGCCATGCCCGAATCCGGCATCACCTTTATGTGCGCGACCTTATCGTAGACTGTCAGAGCGTCCACAGCTGTCGACCTCCCAATCGCGACATCGTGCACGCCGACCGGCAGCCCCTTCGCAACCTCCA
>JAOAPQ010000258.1 GCA_025462965.1 Bryobacterales bacterium | reverse complement strand
CCACCCTCAACCCAATCCTCCAGAACAATCTGGTCCCTGTCTTTATCGACGTTTCCCTTCCCACCTTCGAAGTCGACGTGACCCAATTGGAGGCCGCGCTGAGCGAAAAAACGCGCGCCGTCATGATTGCCCACACCCTCGGCAATCCGTTCGACCTCGCCAGCGTGAAGGCGTTTACGGACAAGTACAGCCTGTGGTTCGTGGAGGATTGCTGCGATGCCGTCGGCGCCCTGTACAAGGGCCGGAAGGTAGGAACATTTGGCGATCTGGCGACCGTCAGCTTCTACCCGGCGCACCATATCACAATGGGCGAAGGCGGGTGCGTCCTCACCGACAAGCCCCTGTTGAAGACGATCGTCGAGTCCTTCCGCGATTGGGGCCGCGACTGCTGGTGCGAACCGGGCAAGGACAATACCTGCGGTAAACGCTTCGATTGGCAGCTGGGTGAGTTGCCGTGCGGCTATGACCACAAGTACACGTACTCCCATATCGGCTACAACCTGAAGCTCACGGACATGCAGGCCGCTGTGGGAGTTTCGCAGCTGAAGAAGCTTCCCGGCTTCATCGCGGCCCGGCGCCGCAATTTCGAGATTCTGTACGAGGGTCTAAAGCCGTTCGAAGACGTTCTCATGCTGCCGGCCGCGACGCCGGAGAGCGAGCCGAGCTGGTTCGGCTTCCCCCTGGCCGTTCGCGCCGATGCGCCCTTCGGCCGCGACGAGCTTGTGCGCCACCTGGAAGCGCGAAAGATCGGCACCCGGCTGCTCTTCGGTGGCAACCTGGTGCGGCAGCCCGCTTATCAGGACGTCCCGCGCCGCATCGTAGGCGACCTCGCCAACACGGATTTCGTCATGCGCAGCGTGTTCTGGATCGGTTTGTATCCCGGGCTCACTGAACAGATGCTCGAATACACGATTTCGTCCTTCCGCGATTTCATGGCCGGCGATCGCTCGCTTTTCCCAATTGCAAAGGAGCTGGTTTCACAATGAAAGTCGTTATTCTTTGCGGCGGGCAGGGCACCCGCCTCCGGGAAGAAACCGAGTTCCGCCCCAAGCCGCTCGTCGACATAGGCGGCCGCCCCATTCTTTGGCACATCATGAAAACCTACGCGCACGCGGGTTTTCGCGATTTCGTTCTCTGCCTTGGTTACAAGGGCAGCATGATCAAGGAATACTTCCTGAACTACGAGGCGATGAACAACGATTTCACCGTTTGCCTCGGCAAAGGGAACCGGATCCACTATCACGGCGAGCACGAGGAGCAGGATTTCCACGTGACTCTCGCCGATACCGGCGCGGAGGCCCAGACCGGCGGCCGTTTGAAGCGCGTCCGGAAGTATTTGGGCGACGAACCCTTTCTCCTCACGTACGGCGACGGCGTGGCGGACGTCGATCTCAAGGCGCTGATCGAGTTCCACAAGAGTCACGAGCGGACGGCAACCGTCACCACCGTCCGGCCCGTCTCGCGATACGGAATCCTGCAGCTGACGGAGAGGTTCGCGGTCCGGCAGTTTATCGAGAAGCCGCAGATCGACGGTTGGGCAAGCGCGGGCTATTTCGTGTTCCAGCCCGAAATTTTCGACATTCTGACGGGCGACGACTGCATTCTGGAGCAGGATCCGCTCGCGCAACTCGCGGCTCGCGGCGACCTGATGGCGTACCAGCACGAAGGATTCTTTTTCGCGATGGATACGTTCCGCGAATACAAATACTTGAATGATCTCTGGGCAACCGGCAACGCCCCTTGGAAAACCTGGGATTAGCTGGTAGAATCAAAGATTACGTTCAGGAGTTCTTAAAGAAATGGCACGAGTTTGCGAAATTTGCGGTAGGGGCCCTCAGTTCGGCAATAAGATCAGCCACGCCCACAACGTCACCAAGCGCCGCTGGAACATCAATCTTCAGAGCGTCCGCGCGCTCATCCAAGGCGCCACCCGCCGGATCCGGGTCTGCACGTCCTGCATCCGCGACGGCAAAATCCAAAAAGCGGCGTAATCCCGATCCCGGCGGGCACGTGAACAAATGGAACAAGTGGCCAAGCCCGAGCCGCTCGAACAAAGCGAGCGTCGTGACTCAATCCGTCCACTTGTCTTTCTAGACACAAACGTGATCATCGGATATCTTCGGGGGGATCCCTCGGCGGCGAAGCTCTTTTCCGCCGAAGCAGCGGGTCGAATTCGCTTTGCCGTTAACCCGATTGTCCTTCAGGAACTCCTTCTCGCGGCAGATGCCGCGGGCGGACCGGAGTTTGAACGAATCAGGGATCACTTGCGAGTGCTGCCGGTGGATTTCGCCAAAGCCGAAGCTCTGCTGCCGCGAGTAAGAGCACTGAGAGATCGGCTGGCCCACGCCAATGACATTCTCATCCTCAGCAGCGCTGATCAATGCGACTTTCTTGTTACGGCCAACGTACTATTAAAAAACCTGGTCACAGCCGAGAAACCCCAGGTAGTGACTCCTGAAGAACTCGTGACTCATCTCCGAGCTGCTTAGTGCGTGTTTACTTCGATACAGGAGTATTCATCGACTATTTAAGCACCCGCGGCAATACGAACTCGATTCTGAGATCGTCAGAGCGACGGGGACGCACTCCAGCCGAGATCGCCGCCGATGCCGAACGGCTTTTCGAGAAGGTTAGCCGCGCCCACATTGGAGCGACATCGTGTTTAACGTACTACGAGGTTGAAGAGGCGCTCTATGGGCTGCTTGCCCAATCTGCAAAAGGTGTTTCTCGGGCCGACACGTTCTTGATACCCACGGCGCGGTCCATAACCACGCAGGTTCAAATAGTGGTTGAGCTATTCAACATTTCGGTGCTGGACCTGACATCCGGAACGGTCCGCCTTCAGCTTCAGCAACTCGACTTGCAGACGCGCGGAATTCGGGCCGCCGATGCGCTTCACGTGGCGAGCGCGATTGCATTTGATGCCGAGCTTCTGGTTTCGACGGACGGTGTGCTGCTGCAACTGGATGGACTCCTCATGAATTCTCGAGGGTGCAAAATACTCTGTCGAGATACTGAATACGCCCTGCAACTCTTGTAGCAACGGCGAGCAAACGGCCCTCACTCCCCAAAAATCTTTACCAAATCCCGAAACCCCTGGACTACTACGAGCCGCCCGCCCGCATCCAAAATCTCCTCTTTCTCCAATCCCCAGGTTCGCAGGTGCGGCACATACACCGCCCGTAAGCCCGCCGCCAAAGCCGGATTGATATCCGACTTCGGGCTATTCCCGATCATCCACGTCCGTTCAAGGTCAAACTCCCTGCTTTCTGCGAGTTCCAGGTACGCCGCGCGATTCTTCTCCTTCACGATCCCGCAGTGCGCGAAGTACGGCTTCAGCCCGGATCGCTCGATCTTCGCCCATTGCTCCTCCACCGCACCCTTGGTGAAGAGCGTCAGTTCATGCTGTTTCGCCAGCAGCGGAATCGTCTCGGCAACGCCGTCCAGAAGTTCCATCGGGCTCCGCAAAATCCCATGCGCGAGCGAATCGATTGTGTCCGTATGGTTCACGTCCCACTCACGTTCCGCCAGCCGCTCATAACACTGCCGCAAATTGCGCGCGAAATTCAACGCTCCGTATCCGTGGACCTTGCTATTCGCGATCTCGATCTCATCCAGCGCCTCCCGCACCTCCGCGGGCGAGAGCCGCGAGTGGGCCAGAAACGCGCAGAAATCCTCGAACGCCCGCTCGAAATAGATGTTGTTTTCCCACAGCGTATCGTCCGCATCGAAGATCAGGTGTTGCCTTCCGCGCACTTTCATGGCGCGGGAATCTTCGGCGCCAGCTTGAATGGGATCTCCACCATGACATCCACGTCTACTGGCTCACCGCCGCGCGTGGCCGGCGCGAACTCCCACTTGCCCAACGCGTCCATGGCGCTCTGGTTCAGCCTGTCGTCGATCCCCCGAAGCAACTCCACATGATCCACCTTGCCCGCGCCATTGATGACGCACATCAGCTGCACGCGCCCTTCGATGCGCTCCTCTGCCGCCGTCGCGATGTACTTCGGGTCCACCTTGCGGCGCGGAACCGGCGG
>JAOAPQ010000240.1 GCA_025462965.1 Bryobacterales bacterium | reverse complement strand
GGCGGCGCTGGCCTGCCCGGCCGCGATCTCGAAGTACCCGGAACTGCCGGCGATCACGAATAGCTCGCCGATGCCCGCCGCTTCATAGTTCGTTTCGATGCGGCTAACGGTTTGGAGCCCCGCCATCACCTCGAAAGGCTGCTTCGGCTCGAAATCCGCCGACTTGAAGTTGGTGATCAGGTTGCCGAACCGGTCAATCTGGACGATTGACCCGGTCCAGTTCCGCCGCGCGGTTTGCACGGGGCCCGCGAACGGAAATCGTGTGTAATCCTCAATCCGCTTACCGAAGTTCGCCGGTGCAACGCCCGAAGCCAAGTGCGCCGCGACCGGAGCAAACACATCGCGTCCGTGGAAAGTTTGACTGACCGGCTGCCGGAAATACCGTTCCGCCGTGATGTGGCGAACGATGTGCTCCTGTTCGGCGAAGAGCAACGATAACAATCCGTTGTCGGGCGCCACAAACGAATGCCCGCCGGCGGTAGCCAGGATGGCGCGGCGACTGGTCCCCACGCCGGGGTCAACAACCGCCACATGAATCGTCCCTTTCGGGAAGTATCGCCAGGATTGCGCCAGTAGAAACCCGCCTTCGGCGATCTCGAACGCTTTCACGTCATGTGTGATGTCCACGATGCGCGCCCCGGGGCAAATGCCCAAGATGACCCCCTTCATGACGCCAACGAAGTGGTCCGAGAGGCCGAAATCGGTAAGCAAAGTGATGATGGGGGCGGGGTTGGTTGCCATGGGACGCTAAAATAAGAAAAAGTGCGGCATTTCTACTTCGACCATAATGCTACGGCGCCCTTATCGGCCGCCGCGCGCGCCAGTTTGGTGGCGTGTCTGGACGAAGTGTACGGTAACGCGTCCAGTATCCATCATTTCGGGCAGGCGGCCAAGCAGAAGCTCGAAATGGCGCGCCGCCAGGTGGCGGCCCGGCTCGGGGCCAAGCCGAAGGAGATCGTGTTCGTCAGCGGCGGAACGGAGGCGGATAACCTGGCGTTGCGCGGCATCGTTGCGCCCGGCCAGCACGTTGTTACCAGCACGATTGAACATCCCGCGGTACTGAATACCTGCGCGGCTCTGGGCGTCGATGTCACGTACGTCGCCGCCGATTCGAGCGGCCTCGTCGACCCCGGAGACGTGGCGCGGGCGCTGCGCCCTAATACCGCCTTGGTTTCGGTTATACATGCGAACAACGAGTTGGGAACGGTTCAGCCCATAGCCGAAATAGCGCGGATCGCCCGTGACGCCGGAGCATACTTTCATTCGGATGGCGTACAGGCGTTTGGCAAAATCCCGGTAGACGTCAACGCCCTGGGCGTCGATCTCTACTCGATCAGCGGCCACAAGATTGGTGCGCCGAAAGGGATTGGCGCTTTGTACGTCCGCGAGGGAACACCCTTGCGCGCGATCGCATCGGGTGGACACCACGAGCGCGAACGACGGCCGGGAACGGAGAACGTGCCCGGAGCGGTAGCCCTCGGCATCGCGGCCGAAACCGCCGACTGGACCAGCGTCGCCGCCCTGAGGGACCGTTTGGAATCCGGAATTCTGGCGCGCATCGCTTCCGCTTCCTTGAATGGCGCGCGCGCCGAGCGGATCCCGAACACCTCGAATATCCGCTTTGACGCCATCGAAGGCGAAGCGCTGCTGATTTCGCTCGATCTGCGGGGCTTCGCCGTATCAAGCGGAGCCGCTTGCTCCAGTGGTGCTGTCGAGCCTTCGCACGTACTGATAGCAATCGGTCTCACGCGCGAGCAGGCGAGGTCCTCCATCCGTTTTTCGCTCGGTCCGGAGAATACCGAGGAGCAGGTGGACGCATTGATAGAAGCTGTGGCCGATTCGGTTCGCCATCTGCGTCGCATCTCCACGGAGGTGCCCGCGCATGCCTGATCCCACATCTCACGACAAGCCGATCGTCGTAGCCATGTCGGGTGGACTCGATAGTTCCACTGTGGCCGCCATGCTGGTGCGCGAAGGCCACCAGATCGTCGGCATGACCATGCAGCTGTGGAACCAGCGCCGCCTGCCGGAACTGGCGACCGATAAGACCACGGGCCGCTGCTGTTCCACCGACGACGTCTACGACGCCCGCCACGTCGCCGAGCAGATTGCTATTCCTTACTACGTCGTCAACTTCGAGGAGGAGTTCGAAGAGCACGTGGTCGCGCCGTTCGTGGAAGAGTATCTGGCCGGCCGCACGCCGATCCCGTGTACGCTTTGCAATAACTTCATCAAGTTTGATCGGTTCCTCGATATGGCCGATTCGGTGGGGGCGGGTCAGATCGCGACCGGGCATTATGCGCGCGTGACGCGCCATCCGGAAACCGGCCGCTACGAGCTCCGCACCGCGGCCGATGCGAGCAAGGATCAGACATATTTCCTGTTCGGCCTGACGCAAACCCAGCTGGCGCGATGCCTGTTTCCACTTGGCGATAAACAGAAGACGGAAGTTCGCGCGCTGGCTCGCGACCTGGGCCTGGCGGTCGCGGAAAAGGGCGAAAGCTACGAGATCTGTTTCGTGCCCAACGGCGACTACGCGGCCTTCATGGACGCTTACCTCCGCGAGCAGGGCACTGCTCCGAAGGAGATGAAGGGCGAAATCGTCACCGCGGATGGCCGTTCCCTCGGCGAGCATACCGGCGTTCATCACTTCACCATCGGACAGCGCAAAGGACTCGGAATCGCAACGGGCGAGCCGCTCTACGTCATCGCGACGGATCCCGCTTCGCAACAGGTCACGGTGGGTTCGGGCAATGCCCTGCTGCGCTCGACGCTGGTCGCCAAAGAGGTGAACTGGATTTCGTGGTCCGGCCTGACGGCTCCCGCGCGTGCCCGCGTCAAGATCCGCAACCGGCATCTTGCGGCGCCCGCTACGCTCTATCCGCTCGATGGCGGCCCGGTGGAAGTGCGCTTCGACGAACCCCAGCGCGCCGTCACCCCCGGGCAGGGAGCGGTCTTCTATGACGGAGACCTTGTGTTAGGCGGCGGGTGGATCGAGTAAAGAAGTCCGGACGCAAAATCGCGCTCGAATACTGGCTCGCGCGGGGTGTGGTCGCATCTCTCGAATTCGCCCCGCTCGGCTTTGCCAAGTTACTCGCCCGGGTCTATGCCGGGGTACTGGATCTCGCGGTTCCCCGCCTTCGGCGCATCGCCATCCGGAACCTTTCCATGGCGCTGCCCGGGTTGACCGTCACCGACCGCGATCGCATCGTCCGGGGCGTGTTCCGATCGATCGCACGTCTACTGGTCGCCTTCGCCCGCTTCCCTTCCATCACCAAGGAAAATGTGGGCGGCTGGATCCGCTATGAAGGTTACGAGCACTTCGAAAACGCCCGTGTGCGCGGGAAGGGTGTTCTCTTTGCGACCGCTCACCTGGGCAACTGGGAGCTGAGCGCGTTCTGCCATGCCATCCTCTCGCGACCCATGCACGTTGTCGTGCGCGCGCTCGATAATCCGCGGATTGACCAGATGGTCGAGACCCGCCGCGCCCTCTCCGGCAACCATCTCAACGATAAGCGCGATTTCGTCCGTCCCATTCTCAAAGCCTTGCGCGACAACGAAGCGGTCGGTATTCTCGTCGATCAGAATTCTTCGGTTGATGGCGGCGTGTTTGTAGATTTCTTCGGGATTCCCGCGTGCGTGAACACCGCCTTTGCCAAACTCGCCGCCCATAGCGGAGCGGCTGTGATTCCAGGGTTTGCGCTCTGGTCGGAAGCCGAGAGCAGATACACCCTGCGTTTCTATCCCGAGGTGCCGATCACCGGCGACGCCGCGGAAGACACCCTGGCCATTCAGAAGACCCTGGAGACCGCGATCCGGGAGTATCCCGACCAGTGGCTCTGGATTCACCGGCGCTGGAAAACGCGGCCCCCAGGCGAACCTTCCCTATACAATGATTTGTAGAGCAGGCTTCAGCCTGCTGCTGTGTTCCCCTCAATGCGTACCATCAAAGGCCGCGCCCTCAGTTATGCCATCGTGTGCGCCCTTACCGCATGTGCCCTGGTGGCCTCCCTATTGTTGAAGCGCATAATCGAGCCCAATTTCTTCCTTCCCTTCACGGCCGTGGTTCTGATCGCGTCCTGGTTCTACGGGCGGTGGGCTGGTTTGTTGTCCACCCTGCTCGGCGCCATAGTCGTCGATTTCTTTTTCATGAACCACCGGTACGTACTGGGTTTCACCAGTTGGACCGATGCGGCGCGGCTCGTCACTTTTGTGTGCTCGGCATTACTGGTCACTTTCCTGGTGGACCAACTCCGCCGCAGCAAACTCGAACTCACGGCCACGCTCTCGAGCATTGGCGATGCCGTGGTGGTTGTGGATTGCCCCGGCAACATCGTGTTTCTGAATCCGGTGGCGGAAGCCATGCTCGGCGTCCCGCTCCAGGAGGCGCGCAGGAAACCGCTGACCCAGGTTCTTCAGCTGACCGATGAATACACCGGCGCGCCGATCGAGACGCCGATCCGCCAAATCCTTACCGAGGGAATCTCTTTTCAATCCAGCACGCATAAGCTGCTGACTTCGAAGCATGGTCACGCCACATCGATTGAGGAAAGCGCGGCGCCGATCCGGAACGGACACGGCCGGATCTCCGGCGCGATCTTCGTCTTCCGTGACACCACCAGCCGCCGGCAAGTGCAGGACCAGGTGACTCAATCGCAGAAAATGGAGGCGATCGGACGGTTGGCCGGCGGAGTCGCCGGTGACTTCAATAATCTGCTCACCGTAATCACCGGCTATAGCGAAATGCTGCGTTCGGAAATGTCGGCGGGCAATCCTTTACGACGGTTCGCGGAAGAAATCCTCGCGGCGGCCGAACGTGCGGCCGGGCTCACGCGCCAGTTGCTTGCATTCAGCCGCGGCCAAACGGGACAGACAAAGCTTATCGATCTAAATTCCGCCCTCGCCAGCATGGAGACCATGTTGGGCCGCCTGATGGGGGAGAACATCGAAGTCGTGTTCATGCCCGGACCCGGGATCGGCAAAGTGAAAGTGGATACTGCGCAACTGGAACAGGCGCTGGTGAACCTTGCGATGAACTCCCGCGATGCCATGCCCAAGGGCGGCAGGTTCACAATCGAAACGGTGGATGCGGAAATCAACGGAGACCAGGCGGCGAAGCGCCCCGGCATGAAGCCCGGGCACTACGTCATGATCGTGGTAAGCGACACCGGTACGGGCATGGACGCCGAAACGCGCGCGCATCTGTTCGAGCCGTTTTTCACGACCAAAGGCCGGGGCAAGGGAAGCGGTCTTGGCCTCTCGATCGTCTATGGGATCGTGCAGCAGAGTCGCGGCAGCATCAACGTCTATAGCGAGCCCGGCGCTGGAACGATCTTCGAAATCTATCTGCCCCGCGAGAAGGATACCGGCCTCCTGCCCCTGCCGCCGACGCTCGCCGGAAAGAAACGCGGCTCCGAGACGATCCTGATCGCCGACGATGAGGATGGCGTCCGCAAGCTGGTTCACGCCGTGCTCGCAACCAATGGCTACACAGTGATGGAGACAAAGGACGGACGCGAAGCGCTCTCGGTTTTTGAAGCGAATCGCGCGAAGATCGATATGATCGTCACCGATGTCGTCATGCCGCACATGAACGGGCTGGAATTAGGCGACCGTCTCCATTCCCTCAGTCCGAAGGCGAAGGTTCTGTACATCTCGGGTTATCGCGACGCAACCATAGGAGCCACCGAACAAGAGCGCGAGCGCATCTTTCTGCACAAGCCTTTTACGCCAGATGCGCTTCTGTCCAAGGTGCGGGATATTTTGGACAGTCCCTCGAGCGTGGATTGAAAGCTTTCGCTGCCGCGCTTGCCGCCACGGCCGTTGTGCTTGCCGCGCGGGCATTCCTCGGTCCCTTTGACCACCCGTTCGGCATGCATTCGCCCATGAACGCGGAGGGCATCTTCGCTCTTCTCTTTGTTGCGCTTCTCCTGCTTCGCGCGAATGAGGCGGAATTGGCTCACGGCGCGCCAGCCAACCGGCGCGCACGGTGGCTCCCCGCAGGCCTTGCGGCATTGGTAATTCTTGCCTTCTGCCGCTATCTGGCGTTCCCGCTCCTCGCCGACGACTACTCCCATATTTCTCACGCCCGCAACTTCAACCGGCACGCGTTCGCAGCACTGTTCACCGTTCCCGCCGACGACCGCTTCTTCCGGCCGGCCGCCTATCTCTCGTACGCTCTGGATGCCCCGTGGGCCGGACTGTCCCCGATCGCGTGGCGCACGAGCAACGTGTTCATCCACATCGCGAACACGTTGCTGGTTTATAGCCTGTGTCGGAAACTCAAATTCTGCCCCGCCGGCGCATTCTTCGGCGCGCTGCTTTTCGGCATTCACGCGTCGCGTCCCGAAGCGGTTACCTGGGTGGCAGCGCGCTTCGACCTCCTGGCCGTGTTCTTCGGTCTGATCTGCATCCTGTTCATGCTAAGCGGATGGCGCGTCGCGGCGGTCCTTGCGATGCTGCTTGCCGCCATGAGCAAAGAAAGCGCCTATGTAATCCCGCTCCTGGCCGCCGCGATCTTCTGGTACCAACGCCGCGGGTGGCGGGAAATTGCACGGCTGACCGCGCCGTTGTTCCTGGCCGCAACAGCGGTCTTCCTTTACCGATGGCAACTGTTGGGCGGCATCGGCGGATATCAGAGCGCAGCCGACGGCGTGCCTACCGTGTTCAAATTCCGGCTCGCATCCTCTCTCAAAGCTCTCTTCCCCCGCTTCTGGGCCACACTGCTGTTTCCCATCAATTGGACCGGCGAGCTCAGCATCGTTCTCGCGTGCTGCTTCGCAGCCGCGTTGGCGGCGCTCGTCTACCTCGCGTGGAAGGGCGCCAATCGCCGCCCCCTCCTATTGGGTTTTCTTTTCGCCACCATCTGTTCTCTGCCGGTCCATCAATTTCTCTCAATCGGTCCGGACCTGGAGAAAGCGCGCGTCCTCTACTTCGCATCCATCGGCCTCGCGATTATGTTCGCCGCGATCAACTCCCAAAAGTCTTCCTGGATAGCAGCCGGAATCTTCCTCCTGTTCCACTTCGCGGCCCTTCAGCACAACCTGGAAATCTGGAAACGCACCGGCTATCTCGCAGCCGCAACCTGCCGCGCCGGAGCGGACCTGATGCGGCGCCCGCTGCTGGTGATCGGCCTGCCGAACGTCATCGACGGCGTGTACTTCCTGCACACCGGCTATCCCGATTGCGTCGAGCAACAATCCGGACGCCGCCCCGAATCGATCCTGGCCGACGATGACTCGCGCTCAACCAGCGCACGCCGGGTACAGATCTGGAACGCGCAAACCAGAAAGCTGGAGGAGCGCTGATTGCGAATCGCTCGGCCTCCGTGCTAGCATGCCAGCTAGCCGAAAGTTAGGCCGAGGTCCTCAGCGTCCCGACGGGTTTCCTTCCGACTGTACCTGTAGTATCAGCCAAGAATGCTGCAAGCTTGAGCCGAGGTTTGAATTCCAATGCACACCACACTACCCCTTTTTCTCAGTCTTGCGGTTTTGGCCGCGCCCCTTACTGCCCAGCAACTCCGCTCTACGAAAACCATGTTCCCTGAAGTTCGCGCCTCTCATGAGATGGTGGGGGCGGGCAACAACTTCGAGGTGGAGGCGGGGTTCCGCATCCTCGAAGCCGGAGGGAACGCGGTCGATGCGGGGGTAGCGGCGACGCTCGCTGCCGCCGTTACGGAAGAAGATCACTTCAGTCTGGGCGGCGAGATGCCGCTGCTGGTCAAGATGGCGGGACAACCCGTTTCCGTGGTGTCCGGCGTCGGCGTCGCTCCCGCGAAGGCGACTATCGAATTGTATAAGAGCCGGAAGAAAGAATCCTGGGAAGACGCGGACCGCATGCCGGTGATCCCGGCGCAGGGTATTCTCGCGACCACGACACCCGGCGTGCTCGATGGCCTTCTCCTCGCGCTGGAGAAGTTCGGCACGATGTCCTTCGCGCAGGTTGTACAGCCTGCGCTCGAACGGGCTGACGGCTTCCCCACGACGGAGATTCTTTCACAGACTCTGCAGCGTGACGAAGCCACCATCCGGCTCTGGCCGAGTTCTACAGCATTTTTCTTTCCCGACGGGAAGGTCCCCAAGCCCGGCGAGGTGTTCCGCCAGCCGGCGCTCGCCAAGACGCTGCGTGAGTTGGTCGCGGCTGAGAAGAAGAAGAAAGGGTCGCGCACGGCGAAGATCGAAGCCGTGCGGGATTACTTCTATCGCGGACCCATCGCGAAACGAATCGGTGCGTTCTCGGAGGCGAACGGCGGGCTCGTGACCTATTCCGACCTGGCCAAATACCACGCCGAGCTCGATACGCCGCGTACCACCACCTATCGCGGGTATGAGATCGTAAAGCCCGGCTTCTGGACACAAGGGCCGGTGATGCTGGAAATCCTAAATCTGCTGGAAGGCTATGACCTGAAGAGCATGGGCCACAATTCGCCTGAATATCTTCACGTGGTAGTCGAAGCCGCCAAGCTGGGTTTCGCCGACCGCGACAACTACTACGGCGACCCCAAGTTCTCCAAGATCCCGGAAGAAATTCTTCTCTCGAAGTCATATGCGGGCGAGCGCCGCAAATTGATCGACCTCGATCATGCTTCCATGGAATCGCGCCCTGGTCCCGTCGGCCACACCGTGCCGATGCCGAACGGCAATCTGCCGTCGCTCGGCGTTCAGGACACGACCTGCGTCAATGTCGTCGACCGCAAAGGCAACGTCTACTCCGCAACTCCCAGCGGCGCCTGGCTGCCGTCGGTGATTGCGGGCGACACAGGCATTCCGTTCGGCACGCGCCTGCAAACGCTGCTCACGACTCCGGGCCATCCGAACGTGCTGGAGAGCGGGAAGCGCCCGCGCGTGACCCTCAGCCCCACAATCATCCTGAAGGACGGCAAACCGGTTTACGCTCTCTCCACTCCGGGCGCCGACAATCAGGACCAGGCTCTGCTCCAGGTCGTCCTGAACCTGATCGAATTCGGGATGACTGCCCAGGAAGCCGTGGAGGCGCCGCGTTTCCAAACCGAGCATTTCTACAGCTCCTTCGCCATGCACGAATTTGTTCCCGGCAAGCTCAACCTGGAAGCCCGCATCCCCAAGGCGACCGCCGACAAGTTGACCGCGCTCGGCCACAAAGTGACTGTCACAGGAGATTGGAGCAACCTCTCGGCGCCTACTGTAATCAAGCTGCTCCCCGATGGAGTACTTGAAGGTGGCGCCGATCCCCGCCGCGGTCGGTTCATCTTCGGCAGCTGATGAGGTAGGCCAAGTACTGGCGGCAACCTCCGTTACAACCGAACAAACGCGGCTGCCGCCGCGTGTCCCGCGCGTTTACGAAGAGTGCTTCTGGTCCAGAGTTTCTTCGTAGACCTTGATAAAGAAATCGCGCGCGGATGGCGCGCAGCCGATGTGCATCATGCCGCCCGATTCCTGAACGAAGCCGAGATATCCGTCCCAGCCGATTTCATCCAGGACAAAATCCAGGCATTCCTTCTCGTGCGGCGGCAGATAATCGTATGCGATATCGAACACCTGCCCGGTGCAATGGGCGGGCATCCCGCCGTCTTCGCTCTCCTGCGCGTCCAGAGGTCTCACCAGCGAGGTAACCTCAAGCGGCACAAACTTCTCGTTCTTGACCTTCATCGCGTCGAAAAGCCGCCGTGTTTCGAACGCTATATAGGTCAATGCCCCGACCGCGGAGGGCGCCGCCTGCATATAGTGATCCTGGTTCTTCAGGTCCCAGGACCCGATCGCGCCCGACCCGCTCGTCCTCAGCTGGAAGCCGAAGAACGGCGGGTTGTTGGTGACGCGCGCCAGGCTCTTGCCTTCTTCGCGGACAAGATCTTCGCACGAATGGTACTTCACGTCCTGCGGCTTCAGCCACACCGCCAGGCGGTCGTGTGCTCGCAGAGCGGGCTCGGTCTGGTTCCTGTAGTCTTCCACCAACGTTCGGAAAGCGTCGGGATCCACCTTGTAGAGCGAGAGCAACTGTTCCGCGCGCATTACCCGGAAATAATAGGTCGGCGAGAAATCCCGCGCCATGTGCTCTTTCACCTTCTCGTAGACCTCGCGGTCATAAACCGGGTTAGCTCCGAAAAACAACCGGGGAACTGTGATCGGATGATTCTGCATCCCTTTCGCCTGCTGCGCGAGCGCGATGAAATCGGAAACGCAGCCTTCGCCGCAATGGTACGCGAAGACCGCGAGGTCGCGCCCGCCGAACTTGTTCTCCATCTGGGCCAGGTAATTGGCTGCCGCCGGAACGGCGCGCTCCGGGATCAGGCGGTCATCACTGACCAGCACGGTATATGGCGTCTTCCGCGTGACATTCTTCGTCACCCACTTGCCTTTCACCTTCACGCGCTGTTTTTGCGTGGTAGTCCGATATCTGGTGGCGTACGCCATGCGCAATCCGGCCCGCCTCGCGGTGGCTTGCGAGAACTGCATGATACCTTTCGGCCCGGCGGGGCTCTCCGCCCTGGCGTCGCCCCAGCTCTCCAGATAAGCTACCGCTGCGATCAGGCTCGCCGGGAGGCCGCTTGTGCGCGCCGCGGCGTCGAAAACCTTCTGCAGTCGCGGACTCGTGATACGTTGCGCTCCCTCCAGCGCATGCGGGTCGCGCATGATGCCGAAGGTTTGAGAATCAATCATTAAGGCCGTGCGCTGGGCCAGAACTTCGTCCGAAACACCCTTGCGGTCCACGCCTATCCCCGAAAGCCGATGCACAGGCTGGAAATAGTTGTCGTGGTGGAATATCCCGAATTGCGCATCAGCGTTGGCCAGCGAGACGAACAATAGAAAGACCGCGTAACGCATGTACTCCATTGTAGTTTCCCCGTGTTGGCTTTTTGTGATAGCCTCGATTCCGTTCGGATCAACTTAAACATGCGTAATCCATTCCCGTTTTTATTACTGCTCGCCGTCTCGACCGCGACCGGCTTCGCCGCCGACCTCACCGGAAACTGGCTTGCTAAACAGGTCTCGGACGACGGCAATGTCCGCGAAACCTATTACGACCTGAAGCAGGATGGCCAGACCGTCACCGGCGCCATGCGCTCGGCATCCTTCGACCGGAAGATCGAATCCGGAACGGTTGACGCCGATGGAAAGTTCACGCTGACGGTTGGGGGCGGCGGCCCGCGTCCACCCATGAAAGTCGAAGGGAAACTGGTCGGGGACGAACTCCACGTCATGATGCGGACGCGCCCCAATCAGCCGGCGGTGGAAGTAACTGCCACGCGCGCCGCTCCGGGAGCCGGTGCTCCTCCGGAAAAGATCCAGCCGCCGGCGCTTCACAAGGTTCCCAATAACGGACTCGCGAAAACCCCGCCCATGGGCTGGAACAGCTGGAATAAGTTTGCCGGACGTGTTACGGCGGAAGACGTGAAGGGCATGGCGGACGCCATCGTCTCTTCCGGTATGAAGAAGGCCGGCTATATCTACGTCAATATCGACGACACATGGGAAGGCACACGGGACGCCCAGGGTAATATCACGACTAATAAGAAATTCCCCGATATGAAAGGACTCGCGGATTACGTCCATTCGAAGGGGTTGAAGCTTGGCATCTATTCTTCTCCCGGAACCAAGACCTGCGCGGGTTATGAAGGCAGCTACGGCCACGAAGAGCAGGATGCGAAGTCCTACGCGGCCTGGGGCATCGATTACCTGAAGTACGACTGGTGCAGTGCCGGTCGCATCTACAAGGACGACGAAATGCACGCCGTGTATCAAAAGATGGGCGACGCGCTCCACGCGACGGGCCGGCCCATTGTGTACAGCCTTTGTCAGTATGGCCGCGCCGATGTCTGGAAGTGGGGTCCGGAGGTAAGCGGGAATCTGTGGCGCACCACCGGCGATATCCGCGACGCCTGGCAATCCATGGAGAATATCGGCTTCAAACAGAACGA
>JAOAPQ010000237.1 GCA_025462965.1 Bryobacterales bacterium | reverse complement strand
AGGACCGGCTGGCGGCGGAAATACTTGGTGAGCCCGAGGGTTCGGAAGGCGGCGTCCATCGCGAGTGTAGACTGCGGTCAGGAGAAAGCGGTTCCCAAGTTTAGCGGAGAAAACCGCTGCGGGGGATTTCGGGGGCGGCGCTGAGGCGGTCGTTTTCGGGGTCGTCGAGGGCGAGGATGTGACGCTGCCCGGGCGAGAGCGCGGCCACGGTTTCCGGACGGAGAAGCGACTTCTGGTATTGCTGCTGCGGTTTATCCCAGCGGCAATAGAAGCCGTGGATGGCACGGCGCGGAAAGGCGGTGCGATTGGCAGTTCCGCCGTGCCACAGGTGGGCATTCATGACGACGACGGTGCCGGCCGAGCCGGTGATCAGGACCTCGTCAGGATGTGTGGGGTTTGGCGGCAATTTGCCGAGTCGGTGCGAACCAGGCACGACGCGCAGGGCTCCATTTTGTTCGGTGAAATCGTCAAGCATCCAGACGGTGTTGCAGACCCAGTAGCCTTGGTCGTCGGCAATGGCGCCCATGTCGCAGTGCAGCGGCTGCGAGCTATCGGAATTCGGGTTGGCGGAGCGGGCATTCAGACTGCTCAATTTGAAAGCGGGGCCGAGGACCGAGGCGATCTCAGCAAGGATCGCGGGAACCGCGATGAGGTCCAGAAACAATGGTCCTTTATCGGCGAGATTGGCGAGACGGCGGGAATTGGGTTCCTGGCGGAACTCGGAGCCGGCGGATTCACCTTCCGCGGCGTAGAGGCGTTCGACTTCTCCGCGTAGAGCGGCGACCCGCTCCGGAGGAAGAAATCCAGGCAATACCGAGAAACCATCATCACTGAGATTTATTTGATTTCGCATAGTATTCCATCACACTTTCATTTACTTTAGTCATATTTCGGGCCAGGATTGAATTTGGTAATGTTCCAAAGAACCGTTGTGTTAAAAAATGTTGAACCTACCCGCGAATTTGAACGGTTGATCTTGGCGTTGTCATGTGTGGAAGCGGCGCGGATTGTTCCCGAGGCGGTAAGACTGCTGAGGGAAGAGGCCGGCGCAAGCGAAGCGATGGTGGTGCGGCAGACGGATGCGCGAGGCGTGGCGACGTTGTGGGCAGATCCGCCGGACGCGAGTTCGACGATGCCTTCGGTGTTCGGCGAAGCGCTGCCGGCGGGCGAGATCGTGGTGCTGGAGCGCGTGGGGACGGGGCGGTTCGATCCGATTCTGAGCGCGTCGGAAGCCCGGGCGGCGGCCATCCTGCCAATTTCCTCCGGACCGGCGTTCACACTCGCGACGGTACTGCTGTGGCGGCACGAAGTTGTTTTCGACGCGCGGCTGCTTAGTTTCCTGCGGACCACTATGGTGTTTTTGCGCGCGACGATTCCGCCGACAGAGGCGCTGCGAACCGCGGAAAGCCAAAGGGACGAAGTTGCGGCGGTGCTGGAAACGCTGCCGCAGGGCGTGGCTTTCGTGGATGAGCGCGGCGCGCGGGGATGGTTGAACGGACAAGCGGCGCGCGTACTGGAACTACCGGCCGGATCCGTCTCCCCCGCGCTGATCACGGAGGCGATGCAGAAGATCCAACTTGCGGCAGAACACGCACAGGACCGGGAGTGGATTCTGCGCGATTCGGACGCGCGGGTACTCAGCATAACGAGCGCCATGACCCGCCTGCGGGACGTGGACGGCAGACTATGGCTGTTCAACGATATCACCGAGCAGCGACGCGCGGAGGACGAACTGCGGGCCAGCGAGGACCGCTACAGGGAGTTATTCGACAATAGCCCGCTACCGGCTTGGGTTTCTGACTTGCGGAGTTTGGCAATCCTGATGGTGAATCCGGCGGCAATGAAGTTGTACGGGTATACGCGTGAGGAGTTTCTGGCGATGAAACTAACCGATCTCCGCCCGCCCGGAGAGATTCCCAAGCTATTGGCCAATCTCCCAAACTTGGAGAAGGCCCATGAAAAATCAGGACCTTGGCTTCACCGAAAGAAAGATGGAACGCTGCTGGTGGTGGAGGTGACTACCCACGAAGTGGGCTTTTCCGGCATCCGGGCGCGGCTCGCGATGATCTACGACGTCACTGAGCGCAACGCCGCCGAGCAGCGATTGCGGGAACAGGAGGAGCGCTGGCAGCTGGCGCTGCGCGGCAACAACGACGGTCTCTGGGACTACGACATCACCAAAGGTGAGGTGTACTTTTCGCGGCGGTGGAAGGAGATGCTGGGATACCAGGAGCATGAGCTTGGCAACCTGACGGAGGAATGGGAGAAGCGCGTGCATCCGGACGACCTGCCGGGAGTGCAAGCGAAGCTGGCGGATCATTTGAGCCGCAAGACTCCGTTCTATGTGGCGGAGTATCGGTTGCGATGCAAGGATGGCAATTACAAGTGGGTGCTGGGCCGGGGCCAGGCTGTATGGGACGAAAATGGCAAGCCGGTGCGGATGGTAGGCTCGCATACCGATATTACTGAGCGTAAGCAATCGGAAGAGCGGCTAACACGCGAGGCGGTTTACGATTCGTTGACCGGGCTATTCAACCGCCGGTATCTGCTGGAGGAACTGGAACGCGTGATACTGAGGGCGGAAGACCAGGGGTTTCCGCTGGCGCTGGCACTGGGGGATCTGGATCACTTCAAATCGGTGAACGACACGCATGGGCACGCGGGCGGTGATGAGGTGCTTGCGGTGTTCGGGCAAATCCTGCAACAGTGCCAGAATGCCGGAGACATTGCCGGGAGGATCGGCGGCGACGAATTCTGTATGGTGTTTCCGCGGGCGAGCGCCGCGGAAGCCGACATATCGGTGGAGCGGACGCGCGCGCGCCTCTCAACCATGGCGTTTGGTGTTTCGAGCGGCGTTCCGTTCTCCGTGAGCGCGACGTTCGGCCTAGCGACGTGGCATCCCGGTGAGACCGGCAAGGAACTTTTGGAAGCGGCGGACCGGGCCCTGTACCAAGCGAAGCAGCTGGGACGGAACCGCGTGCTGCATTTGTAGGTTTACGGCTGTGTAGCTAGTTTTTTGTCATCGTCAAACCGGTGACGGTTACATCGGTGTTGTGAGCAAAGCGAAGCCCGTAGACGCCATCGGTTGACTTGAGCTTTCCGGGCGTTACCAGCGCGGCCTTGTCGTAGCTCCCGACGACGGTGCCGTTGATGGCGCACTCGACGCGGTCACCTTTCACAGAAACAGCGATGTCCTGAGTTACGGGTTCTCCCTGACCCGCGGCCTTGTTCACGGCGGGATTCGCCTCGCCCCGTCTGCCGTTCACCTGAAACGGCTCGGGACCGAAGCCGCGGACGATGAAGTTACCATTGCCGTAGGCCGCGCAGTAAAGGTAGCTTTGCTGGCCAGTTCCCAGATCGTTTCCGGCGACTACAATGCCGTACGGGTGGGGGTGACTGTTCAGGTTCATGTACTTCGGCTCTTTGAACGTCGCTTTGACGGTGTAGTTGCCGGTGGCCTTGTTGGCCGGATTCCAATAGGTCACCGCGGGGCCGGTGGTGACTTGCAAGGCGTTGCCGTCCTTGGCGAGCTTCGCGTTGTTCAGCGCCTGTCCCGCCTTTTCCTCATTGGCGTCGATCTTCCCAGTCCAACCTGGGACGGAAATGCCGCCGCCCGTAACGGCGCGGGAGGTTTCCGTCTGACCCTGGGCATTGATCGCCGCGGGGATGAGAATGACGATAGCGAGTGCGAGAGAGGAACTGTGGATGAGACGCATAGAGTGTCCTTTCAAAGAGAAGGTCAGCAACAAGTATATAGTCGCGGGGGCCCGGAAAAAATTTCCGCTATGACTAACCGTTGTGCGGCGACTGGAACAGCATGTGAGCGGGAGGGTGCGGCCGGTCGCGGTTCCGGCTCACTGCCGATAGTGACTGGCGACAGCTCGACCGACGATGGCCAGGACCGTGTCCCGGTCCTCGGCCGAACCCGGCGCCTGGGTCAGGTAAGCGGCGACAAGTATAGGCGGCCGGCGCGGCGGCCAGATCACGGCTATGTCGTTCGTGGTGCCGTTCTCGCCAGAGCCGGTCTTGTCCCCGATCACCCAGCCGCGCGGGAAACCTGCCCGCAATCGTGTGTCTCCTGTTTTGTTTTCCGTGAGCCACTTCGAGAACGTGGCTCGTGACGCCGATGTGAGGACGTTTCCTAGCACGAGCTTTCGCAGGTTTTCGAGCATTGCCGCCGGTGTTGTCGTGTCCCTTGGATCGCCGGCTTTGGCTTCGTTCAAATCGGTCTCGATGCGGTCGAGCCGGGTTACGGGATCGCCGACGGACCGAACGAAAGCGGTGAGTCCAGGAGGTCCGCCGAAACTGGCCAGGAGCAGATTTGCCGCGGTGTTGTCGCTTACTGTCATCGCGGCGTGGCAGATCTCTTCGACAGTCATTCCTTCGGGCCCGGCACGCGGCTTTGTTATCGGCGAATAGGTAACGACGTCCGATGAAGTGAACGCGATGCGTCGATCAAGGCGCTCTAAGCCGCTATCGACGCGATGGAGGACGAGGGCAGATGCCAGAGCTTTGAAGGTGCTGCACATGGGAAAGCGCTCGTCCGCCCGATGCGCGATTTGTAAGTTAGTGGATAGGTCAAGTACGGCGCACCCCAGCCGCCCTCCGCTTTCTTTTTCGATCTCGGCCAGACGGAGAGACAGCGCGTCTTTTCTGCGTGTTGAAGCGAAGGCCGTGAAGCCGGTAGTCAGCAGGGCGGATGCAAGCGCCCTGCGGCGCGTGAGAGGACCTGACATTTAGAGCGAGCGCAAGAAGTTCAGAATAGCCTGTTTGTCGCTCGTGCTCAAGCCGTCGAATATGGCGACAACGGTGTTCGCTTCGGACGGCGGAAAGTGCGAGTTGGCGGCACTGGCGTGAGCGGCGATGGTCTGGAGCAGATCGGTAGAGCGGCCGTCGTGGAGGAAGAAGATCCGCTGGCCGAGACCCCAGAGCGGAGCAGTCCGGAATTCGTCGCCGCCCGCCAATCCCTGACTTATGCGGTCCGCGAGGCCGGAGCCCATATGGTGAATGCCAAAGTCCGAGTAGGGGTGAATGGTCTGGTTGCTGAGCCCCGCGAAAGCACTCGGGCCCGTTTGGAATGTGGTGGTGTGACAGTTCGCGCAGCCGATGTTGAAGAACTGGTTGGAACCCTGCACAACGGTGTTATCGCTGGGCCCGAGGGCCGGAGGCGCCAGGAATCGCATGAACGCTGCGAAGTTAGTAATATCATCGAATTCGGCCGGGCCGCCGGAGCTAAGATTGAAGATACTGTTTGGCGCGGGAACCGGCGAGCAGTTAGTGGTTTCATCCCGCTCGGTGTTAAAGATGAGGTTCGTGATTCCCATTTCCACGTTGTAGGCTTCGCCGGAGAAAAGGAGAAGCGACTTATTCTGGGCCTTCCATCCTAAACGGGTCACGGTGCCATCGTTGCCGTTGCGGTTCAGGCGGCCGAAGATACCGAGCATCGCCTTACCGCCGGAATTGAACCTCATGTTCTGAATCAAAGCGGCGTCGGGTATGGCTTCGATCAATCCCAAACCGAATGTGGGAGTGGGAATGCGAAGAGCAATGTTTGAAGCGTTCGAGAAATCTTCCTGGACGAGGTTGCAACCGGAGGGGGTGTCGGAACGGCCGCCGATGGTGAACAGGGCATGCACTCCCCCATCGGGCGTGCCATCCGGCTTGCTGACGAAGCGGGCTTCGCGGGCGGGTCCGTTCGCCTGAATGAATGGGGGCAACTTATTGGCGGAGTTCGCGAAGGCGAGCAAAGGGTTGTTCTGCGGGCTGCTGCCTCCCGATGCGGGTTGGCTATGACAGGAGACGCACGAGTTCGAGTTGAACCGGGGGCCGAGACCGTTGCGCGTAACGTCCTCTACTTCCTGAAAATTGACTGAGCCGGCGTTGAATAGCGCGACCTCGTTCGGCGAGAGACCGGGCAGCGCGCCACCGACGGCCGGCCCGCCGGTGCGAAGCCCGGGATCCGTTTGGGCGTACGCGAATGAATTGATTGAGAGGACTATTACCGAGACAGCACGATAGAAAGACATGCATTCCCTTCTGCGACTTAGTGATTTCAGGTGATTTAAATTGCCGGGGACAGTTAACAGTTAGTGAAAGGTAAGTCTGTCATCAATCCCAGAGAAACTCAAGTATAGGCAGGGGATTTGTGCGAGCCAATACAAAACCGCTGGTGCTTAAGGTAGGTAAGAAACTTATCGATTCGGCTATATCGAGGGGGGATCAGAGGGTCAGGGGCGCCGCGTTTAGTGGCGAACCGCCCCGCAAACCGCGCAACTAGTGCATATGGCTAAATAGGAACCAAACGAGAATCAAACCGCCAGGAACTCCGAGCAGCCACGCGAATAAGTATTTCATCTCTGAACCTCCGTTTTGAAGGTAAGCAAACGGTATGCCATTTTCGAAACGATTTCAATAATAGTGATAATATCGTAGTATGAAGCATGCAACCAGCGACCAGATCACGCGATACGCGGATATGTTTGCGGCAATGGGGACGGAGTCGCGGCTCCGGATCGTTCAGCTTCTCCTTTCGGCTCATCCTGGCGGTTTGGTGGTGGGTGAGATTCAAGCGGAGCTGGGAATTTCAAATTCGAATCTTTCGCACCATCTGGACAAACTCAAGAACGAGGGTTTGGTGCACGTGAGCCGGGAAGGAACGTTCCTCAGATACTCGGCGAACACGGAGACCCTGCAGGAGCTGCTGAATTTCCTTTACGCGGAGTGTTGTACCCGAAACCGGGCGATCAAGCCCGAGAAGATCATTCAAGTTTGCAAATAGGAGAAACGATGAGCACAGAAAACATCACGGAAGTGGTCAGAGAAAAATACGGGCAAGCGGCCCTGCGGGTCACGACGGGCGCGGGCAGCGCCTGCTGCGGCGCCGCGCCTTCCAGTGTCGGATGCGTCGATCCGATCACGAGCAATCTTTATAGCGAAGACCAGGCCGGCTCCATACCTGAAGCGGCGGTACTGGCGTCGCTCGGGTGCGGGAATCCGACGCTGCTGGCGCAACTGAATCCGGGTGAGATCGTGCTGGATCTCGGCTCGGGCGGCGGTATCGACGTTCTGCTTTCGGCGAAGCGCGTGGGACCGACAGGTAAGGCTTATGGCGTGGATATGACGGATGAGATGCTGGCGCTCGCGAACGAGAACAAGCGCAGAGCCGGGGTTGACAACGTGGAGTTCCTGAAAGGCCAAATCGAGCACATTCCCCTGCCCGATAACAGCGTTGACGTCATCCTGAGCAATTGCGTTCTGAACCTGTCATCCGATAAAGACCAGGTGCTCCGAGAAGCGTTTCGCGTGCTGCGGCCCGGCGGACGGTTCGCGGTTTCCGATGTGATCACCACCGGCGAGATGCTGCCCGAAATCCGAAAGAGCGTTCTGCTTTGGGTGGGATGCGTGGCCGGCGCGCTTGAGGAGAACGAGTACAAGAACAAGTTGTCGGCGGCCGGTTTCGAAGAGATCAGCATCGAGCCGACCCGCGTCTACCGTGTGGAAGATGCGAGAGAGTTTCTGTCCGGTCAGGGACTGGACGTGGACGCGATCGCGCCGCAAATCGACGGGAAATTCTTTGCGGGGTTCGTTAGAGCGGTGAAGCCGATTGCCGCGCGATCGTGCTGTGGACCGAACTGCTGTGCGTGATCGAAGCACATTCGCGCGCAGGATCGTCGCGGAGGCAGTGGGGACCGCTCTGCTGCTTGCGGCGGTGGTGGGCTCCGGGATCATGGGGGAACGGTTATCGAGCGGCAATGTCGCGATCGCGTTGCTGGCGAATACCCTTGCGACGGGCGCGATGCTGGTGGCGCTGATCCTGACTTTCGGTCCGGTTTCGGGAGCGCATTTCAATCCGGTGGTCACTTTAGCGGATGCGTGGCAGCGTGGCATTGAGTGGCGGCATGTGCCGGGCTATATCGGAGCGCAATGCGCGGGCGCGTTCAGCGGAGTCGCCGCGGCGCACGTGATGTTTGGAGCGCCGATATTCACCGCGTCGAGGCACGCGCGCTCGGGCGGCGCTCAGATCTTCAGTGAGTTCATCGCAACGTTTGGATTGCTGGCGGTGATCTGGGGCTGCGTACGTTTCCGGTCCGCCGCGGTTCCTTTCGCCGTTGGGGCTTATATTGTGGGCGCGTACTGGTTCACGTCGTCGACGTCTTTCGCCAATCCGGCGGTGACGCTGGCCCGTTCCATGACGGATACTTTTTCGGGCATCCGTTCAGCGGAT
>JAOAPQ010000234.1 GCA_025462965.1 Bryobacterales bacterium | reverse complement strand
TTCGGAACGTTCGATGGATATATGCGGGCGCTCGAGATTGCTAACTCGCCAAACATCGGAGTCTGTCTGTGCTGTGGGACATGGATGGAGGGCGGGAAATACACAGGCAAGGATGTTTTTGAAGCGGCGCGCGCGTTCGCCAAAATGGGCAAGCTCTGGAAGGTCCATTTCCGCAACGTGACCGCTCCCATTCCCGACTTCATCGAAACATACATCGACAACGGCTACACCGATATGTGGAAGCTGATGAAGACGCTGGTCGACGTGGATTTCAGCGGCAATCTCATCGCCGACCACGTACCCGCGATGGCGGGTGGGCGCCAAACCAACTGGTCTTACAGCATGGGGTACATCCGCGCGCTCTATAACGCGGCGCAGGAAGAAAAGAAAAGGAGTTGATGAAAATTATGCCGAACCGGACTACAGGATACCTGAAGTGCTTCTTGTTTCTGGCTCTCCCCGCCACGCTGCTGGGCCAGGGCGAAAGGGCTAACATCACTGGCACGGTTACCGATTCTTCGAAAGCTACCATTCCGGATGCGGCTGTGGCGCTTCGCAATATTGCGACTAACGTGAATACCCGAACCGTGACCAACACCGAGGGGCTTTATTTCATCAACTCCATTCCGCCCGGAACATATGAACTCACCGTGGAGAAGAATGGGTTCCGCCCTGCCCGGGTTCAGCGAATCCCGCTGACTACGGGATTGGCTGCCACCCAGGACGTGGTTCTTGAACTTGGCAGCGTTCAGCAGGCAGTCGAGGTGAACGCGACAGCGGTTCAGCTCGAATCGCAGAGCTCGGACATGAACGCGGTGGTCACCACGCGCGCGGTTGCCGAACTGCCTTTGCTCGGCCGGGATCCCCTTTCGCTCGCCGCGCTAGCCCCCGGCGTGATCCCGACACAAGGACAGCAGAGCAATGCCGGCGTGATCGGTAGGGTGACCACTGCGCAGATTGGCGGAGGGCTGGCACAACAAAACGGAGTCCTGATCGACGGCGCGGAGAGCCGCGGCACCACCGAATCGGGCAACGCGTACTCGGTACCGGTCGAAGCCGTCTCGGAGTTCAAACTGGAGACCGCAAGCTTCAACGCCCAGTATGGCCGAGCTTCCGGCGGCGTCGCGATTCTTACAACGAAGTCCGGCACGGACGCTGTGCATGCAACTTTGTACGAGTACCTGCGCAACAATCATCTGAACGCGAATAGCTGGCAGAACGACCGGAACGGAATCCCAATCGCTTTGTTCCAGCGCAATGTCTTTGGCGGCAACATCGGCGGACCGGTGGTCCTGCCAAAGGTCTACCACGGCAAGGACAAGACCTTTTTCTTTTTCAATTACGAAGGCACACGACAGGCGAGTCCGGACCAGGTGCTCGACACAGTACCTACTGCCGCACAGCGAGCGGGGGATTTTTCGAAAACCTTCGATCGTAACGGTAATCTGGATGTCATCTACGATCCCCTTACGACACGCCTTGACCCGAATACCGGAAAATACATCCGCACGGCCTTTCCGGGGAACGTGATACCGGCGGATCGCATCAACCACATCTCGGCCAACGTGTCCAAGCTGTACCCGCTTCCCAACCGCGTCGGTGACACGCCTCAACAGGTTCAGAATTACCTCGCCACGGGTAAGACCATCACCAATACTAATAACTACCTGGTGCGCATGGATCACAACTTCAGCGAGAAGCATCGCGCGTTCGGCCGGGTCGGCTACGCGCCTTACACGAACTTCAGCTCAATTTCGAGTCCGGCCTTCGCTGAGCGTTCCATTAATTCCAATCCAGGCACTTCGGCGCTCATCGGCGTGACGTCTATATTTACTCCAAACCTGCTGGGAGAGTTCCGGATCAGCTATACGCGCCTTCAATTCAACTCGTTCCCTGTCAGCCAGAACTACGACCTGGCATCGCTTGGTTTTGGTGGCGACTTTCTCAAGAACATTACTTATAAGCAGTTTCCCGCTATCAATGTGCAGACGTACAACTCGGGCTCCGGCCTGAGCGTCACGGGTTCGTCGCCGAACGACTTCGGCCCGCTCGGAGGTCCTACCCGTACACTGAATCCGCAGGACAACTGGCAGTTACAGTACCAGATCAACTGGATCAAATCACGCCACAATATCCGGTTTGGAACCGATTTGCAGCTCATCCGGCTGAACGCGTATAACTCACAGTACTCGGCCGGGCAATTCAATTTCGATCGCACTTACACCCAGGGACCAGACCCGACGAGCACCACTCTGAATGGCGGCAACGGGCTCGCCAGTCTGCTGCTCGGCACTCCGGTAGCCGGCACGCTGACCATCACCAATCCGCTTTTTCTCTATCAGAGGTATTACAGCCTCTTCGTTCAGGATGACTACCGCGTCACAAACAAGCTCACGTTCAACCTCGGCCTTCGCTGGGAATATCAAACACCCTACGCCGAGAAGTTCGGCCAGATCGGCTACGTGGACTGGAACGCAATAGAGCCGACAACCGGCCTGAAAGGGAAATTTACCGAAATCAAGCCGGGTGGGTATCAGGAAAATCCGCAGTACTGGAAGTTCTCTCCACGTGTGGGGCTGGCATGGACACCGCTCGACAAGACCGTAATTCGTGCCGGCGCTGGGATCTTCCATACTACGTTCGTCGGCGTGAACGCCGCCGCAACGGACCTCGGCAATGGAGGCTTTATTTCGAACTTTTTGTTCCTGGGGCAGCCGAATCCCCTTCCGAACACGCCCCCGGTCGGCGGGTCATGGGACAATCCGTTCGCAGCCGGAATTCAGGTTCCAACGCCGGGCGTAGACTTCGTGGGGCAGGCTATTCGCGGAGATCAGCTCGACCGCCCTAAACCATACCTGAGTGATTGGACATTTAGCATACAGCGTGAGATCACTCCGACGCTTCTGGCCGAAATCGGTTATGTCGGATCGAAGTTCACCCACCTGTTCTGGAACCGTCAGCACAATCAGAACGATCCGGCTAACCTCAGTTACGGTTCGGATCTGACTAAATCGGTCCCAAACCCGTTCTACGGTAAGATCACCACCGGTGCGCTCAGCACTCCGACGGTGCAATTGCGCCAGCTACTGCGGCCATACCCGCAATACCTGGACGTGCTGATCTTCCGCGACCCCTACGGCGACATGCACTACGAGAGCATGACTCTCAGGCTCTTGAAGCAATACTCGAGCGGCATGCAATTCCAACTCGCTTATACTCTCTCGAAGACGATTGCCAACACCGCACAATCCAACACATGGGTGGTAGGTCCCTCCAACGCTCTCTACAATGCCAACTACAACCGAAGCCAGGAAGCCAACGACGTTCCTCAGCGCCTGGTGCTCAGCTATATTTACGACCTGCCTTTTGGGCACGGCAAGCGCTTCCTGAGTCACGGAGTCGCCGCCACCGCCCTGGGGGGCTGGGAGTTCAGCGGTATCTCGGTGTTCCAGAGCGGCCGCCCGATTCTCATCATCGGACCCGACCAAACCAACCTTTATAACTTCTCGGCCACGAACGGAAGGGCAAACCGGCTACACAGTCCCGTGCTCTCGAGCGGTCAAACGGATAATCATTGGTTCGATACCACGGCCTTCGCGGCGGCGGCCCCGTACACGATCCCGAACGACTCACTGAGCCAGCCGAATCTGCGGTCCCAGCGCCGGATCAATAGCGATTTCTCCTTGATCAAGAACACTCTTTTCAGGGAGAAGTATAACGTGCAGTTCCGGGCAGAGTTCTTCAACGTGTTCAATCATCCTGCCCTCACCCCTCCGGTCACCGACGTGACCAATGCCCAGTTCGGTCAGATCATCTCGAGCATCGGGGGAAGTGAGCGGAACATCCAGTTTGGATTGCGCTTCCTGTTCTGACCAGGGCGTGTTTGGAGGCTTGGCACGGCTGCGCGGGTGCCCTGAGCCCGCCTTCGAAGCACAAAAGTTGAGGGCCAGGGTCCTCTGTTTCAGCACAACGGGTATGCTGTTGCTGGGAGTCGCGCATGGGACAAGCACCGAAGGTGTTCCCGGTGACGTGCTCCGAACGCCAGAAGCGCCTCGATAAGATTGAAGCCTTTTCGATTTCCTTGAGTGCTGCCATGGAAGCCTTTGGGGCCGTCGCAGGTAGCTACGATTTCGATGCCATGCGTTCGCGTTGGGAAGAAATGGAAGTCATCCGCCAAAAACTGACTGCTTTGAAGCAGCAGTACTGGCGACACCGGAAGGATCACGGCTGCTGAATCCGGCTCCACGCCGGGTACGGCTTGGTTCCAGCAAAATGAATGACATGGGCCTGGAATCCATTCACCTCAAGACGTTTCGCGTAGTTGCTGAACAACTCAGTTTCACGCATGCAGCCGAGCGGCTCTTTCTAACCCAGCCCGCGGTCACTCTTCAGATCAAGGCGTTAGAGGAGGAGCTGGGATTACGCCTCTTCGACCGGACTGGACACCAAATCGCCCTTACGCCTGCCGGCCAGGTGCTTCGCAGTTATGCGGTCCAGCTCTACGACCTGTGCGCAGAGGCAGAGCAGGCGATGAGCGCACTGCGCGGCGAAATCGGCGGCCAGGTGAAGCTGGGCGCATCGACCACTATCGCTCAGTATTTGCTACCGCGCCTTGCGGGCGAGTTTCTCGCCCGGAATCCCGATGTCGCGTTGTCCATGGTCATGTCCAACACCGCCGGCGTGGTCTCCGCCCTCCTGGAAAATCGCGTTGCTCTCGGCTTGATCGAGGGTCCTTCTGGCCGAGCCGACCTTAAAACCGAGCTATTTCTCGAGGACGAGATCGTCCTCGTCGCGCCCCCGTCGCACGAATGGGTCGAGGCTGGCACGCCTATCTCCCCGGACGCGCTGACGCAGGTTCCTCTTGTCGTGCGAGAACATGGATCCGGTACCAGGCAGATTGTTGAGGACGCGCTTGCAAAGGCGAAGGTCCTCAAGAAGAAGCTTCACGTCGCTATGGAACTGGATTCCACGGAGGCTATCAAATCGGCGGTCGCGGCAGGTCTCGGTGTCGGTTTTCGGTCACGCTGGGCGCTGGCCGGAACACAGACCTTTTTGCGCGTCGTACCCATCCACGGCGTCCGGATTCGCCGCCACTTTCAGTTTGTCTATCCCAAGGGGCCCGAGCCCGGCGGTGCGGCCGGTGCGTTTCTGCGGTTTGCCCGCGGCAAATGTGCGGAGACTCGACCTCGATAGCGCTCATACAGCGCAGTCCGATACGACTTATCGCCCATTAGAACGAATCATTGGACGCAGACCCACTTCTGCATCACAGTGAAGGTGTAAGTGGCCGCCGAGGCGGTCACATTGTCAAGAAGAACTGGAGAATTACTATGACCAAATTCAATCGAATTCTATTTGCCACGGCGACCGGCATGCTTTGCGCCACATCCGTGATGGCGGCCGGCCTGACGCCGAAATTAAATATCTCAAAGTCCGCAACAGTCAAAGTCGAGGAACTGGATCCTTACACGCACTTTGCCGATATTCCGGATGGCGCCGACCTATCTTCCATCAAGTTTCGCGGAGTCAGAAAAATTAAGATTGCGACTCAAATGAAATCAACAGGTGACGTGCACTATTGCAAGGACCAACGGTTTAGAGACCCCGGCGGTTCGATGTACTGTCCCTACACGCAGCTCGAGTCACCTTCGGCAGCTTATCAGGTCACCTATTCGTATGAGGGGCAACCGATGGCGTCCGACGAGTACGGAAATACGCATTTCACATTCAGCGTGTATTTTCGCCCGGACGAACTCAGCCCCGCCGTGCTCGACAAATTGGCCAAACATGCGATGACCAAGGCCGATGAAGCGGATTACTTTGACGTGACCAGCTATAGAGCTTCCGCGCGACGAATTGAAGCCCGGACGCACACAGATTCCAAGTGTGAAGAAAGTATCCGTTACACGACAATCGCGGCCCAGTCAGGCTACATAACTGTCAAGGTCGATCCGGCTTTGTCACGACGAGAACAGGCTGCCTCGGTATTACCGCTGACGGGCGTACACGTCGCGGATGACGCTTTCTATGGCGTCACGCCGCGACCGGGACAGGAAGAGCCGAAATGAGCTGGCGCGATGACAATATTTCGACTCGATGCTGGCTTTCGGGCCGGAGCGGTCGCCGTCTGTTTCGATGGCGCACTGCAGAAATTCCATTGACATCTCAGCCCAAAGTCTTATACATATAGATTCTATGCCTCTGGTTTCTATGCCTAAGGGAGCGCTCGCGATGCTGATTCTGCGGGTGCTTCAGCCCGGCCCCCTTCACGGCTACGCCATAGCACAGCGAATCCGCCAGTTATCCGGCGATGTTTTGGGCGCGGAAGAGGGCTCCCTCTATCCGGCACTACAGCGCATCCTAATCGAAGGATGGGTAAGCGCCGACTGGGGCACGTCCGAAACCGGACGGCGCGTCCGTTTCTACAGATTGACGCCTGATGGCGAGACGCAGCTCAAACGTGAACTGAGCGAGTATGAGCAGGCGACCACAGCTATTCAGGCGATTCTGCGGCTAGCGTAATGCGCATAATCCGAAAGCTATTCAGGCGTGTGTACTTCATGTTGCACAGGCGACGGCTGGAACGCGAACTGGTCGAAGAAATGGAGCTACACCGCGACATGATGTCCCCGGATCGCCGCTCGCATTTTGGAAACGCCGCGAGATTGCAAGAAGAATCGCGTGAGGTATGGTCGTGGATCTGGCTCCAACAGTTTTGGCAGGATCTATCCTACGGCGCTCGGGTCCTAAGCCGCGCGCCCGGCTTTACTCTCGGCGCGGTTGCGGTGCTCGCGCTCGGTGTTGGAGTGAATCTGGCGGAATTTCAGATTTTCGACGCGATGATCTTCCACCGTCTCGCCATTCGGGACGCCAATTCGTTGCTCCAGTTTTCCCGTGCTTCCAAACAGGGCACGCGCTTGGGCTTTCCATCCGCCGCCGTCGAATTTTATCGGGCGGAAAGTAGCTCGTTTACCTGGCTGGTCTCGGAGGACACGAGCTTCGAGGTGGTTGTGGAAGGCGATGCGGGGTTGCGCTCGAACCTTGTATCCTCCGATTATTTCGGCAGCCTCGGAGTGGTTCCGGCGTGGGGCCGCCTGCTCGACGCACGCGATGCGCAGCCCGGCGCGCCCGCGGTAGCGGTGTTGGGCTACCAGTATTGGCAGACGCGTTGGGCGGCCGACCCACACGTGGTCGGCCGTATCGTTCACGTCAATAATCAACCGGTGGAGATCGTGGGGGTAGTGCCTTATAGTTTTGAGGGCTTAATGGCCCGGAGGATAGCTGTGTGGTTTCCCGTTGCCATTCGCCCTCAGCTGATGCCCGGCAGTCCTCCGATCCAGCAGGATGTTTCGCACGCCAGTGAGCCGCTCTTCGGCAAGCTGAAAATGGGCGTTTCTCTTGCGGCCGGCGAGGCGGAACTCACCTCGCTCACCCGCGAATTGAATCGCAGACAGCCTCATTCCTTTCGCGACGACGAACGCATTCAGGGGCGGCTTGTACAGGAATCGATGATTCGTGGCGTCGAACGGTCCCCGGCTATCGCCATTTTCATCGTAATGGTTCTGTTGGTTCTGCTTTCCGCCTGCGCCAATTTAGGGAATATGCTGCTCGCACGGGGACTGGCGCGGCAGCGTGAAATTGATATCCGGTTAGCAATAGGGGCGAGCCGCGCCCGTGTTGTCCGGCAATTGATGACAGAAAATTTTCTGCTGGCTATCCTCGGCACGGCTGCAGGCTTGGTTTTCGGAGCAATAGCCGCCCGTCTGCTAATGAACGCGATGGGCGCTCCGCCCAGCATGCACGTCTCGATCAGTTGGCCGATTCTTTTTGCCGGACTGGTGCTGACACTCTTATCAGCCGTAGCCTTCGGTCTTCCATCGGCTTTGCAAACGGTCCGCCCAACTCACCGAAAAATCCATCTTCGGCAGAGTCTGGTCGCGGTGCAGGCGGCCGTAAGTTGTCTTTTGTTGATCGCCTCAGGCGTGCTTGCGCATAACGGAATTCTCAACGCGTCGCTCGATCTTGCATTCGATTACAGGAACATGGTCGTAATCTATCCCCAGCTTTTCACGCGAAATCTGCCGGTTGCAATCGCGCGGCAGAAACTGGACGCGCTTTCCACGCGCTTGAGCGCGCTCCCAGGCGTCGCGGGCGTCACGGCGGCGGTCGTTCCGCCGCTCGGAGGACGACTCATGATCGATAGTTTGCCCGGGTTGCCGCATGTTTACCGGAATGCCGTTGCGTCTTCGTATTTCAGCTTGATGAACTTACCAGTCGTGCGCGGCCGGATCTTCTTGCCCGGAGAACAGAACGCCGTCATTGTCAGCGAATCCGCCGCGCGCGCAGTATGGCCAAATCAGGATCCCGTGGGCAAGCTCTGGAATCTGGCGGGCGCTGAGCGCACGGTAGCGGGCGTGGTCAAAGACAGCGGTGCAAATCTTCTTGCCGACGTCGAATCGATCGAGGCATACGTGCCGATTGAGGGTGGCGATCTGGAACGTAGTGCGCTGATACTCCATGCGCGGGGCGATCCCGCGCCGCTGGTGCATATGGTTTCGGCTTCTGCCGCGGCGGCGAATGAAACAGTCTCGGTTTCGCTCATGCGCTCCTCACGCGACCAGTTCCTTGAAGGACAGCGGAGACTGGTAACACTAATAGGCTCAATCGGGGCGGTTTCCACTGCCCTGGCTGGGGCGGGCATGTTCGCACTGGTTGCGTTCACCGTGGCACAGAGAAAACGCGAACTCGGCATCCGCATCGCGATCGGCGCCAAACCTCG
>JAOAPQ010000159.1 GCA_025462965.1 Bryobacterales bacterium | reverse complement strand
CTTGACGAGAGCCAGATCCGGGAAACAATCCGCGGCCGAACCGTCATGGTAACGGGCGCGGCCGGCTCGATCGGGTCCGAGTTGTGCCGCCAGGTCGCGCGCTTCGGTCCCAAGCTGCTGGTGGCCTTCGAGCAAGCGGAAAGCGATCTGTTCCGAATCGACAATGAGCTCACGTTGAACTTTCCCGGCCTCGCGGTGATTCCGCAGGTTGGCGATATCCGGGACTACGTGCGCGTCCAGGAGGTGATTCGCGCTTTTCACGTCGACTCGATCTTTCATGCGGCGGCTTACAAGCACGTGCCGATGATGGAGAACCACGTGATGGAGGCCGTCAAGAACAATATCATCGGCACGCGAAACGTGGTCTGCGCGGCGGCCCAAAACAATGTGGCCAGGTTCCTGATGATCTCGTCCGACAAGGCGGTCAACCCGACCAACATCATGGGAGCAACGAAGCGCGTTGCGGAGCTGATCGTATCCGCGTTTCCTCTGGAAGGGGATGGCGGCAAGACGAAGTGCGTGTCGGTGCGATTTGGGAACGTTCTGGGCAGTAACGGCAGCGTGATCCCGGTATTCCGGGAGCAGATTGCGCGCGGCGGTCCGGTCACCGTGACCCATCCCGACATGCGGCGCTACTTCATGACTATTCCCGAAGCCGTGCAGCTCGTGCTGCAGGCTTCCATCATGGGCAAAGGATCAGAAATCTTCGTTCTGGACATGGGAGAGCCGGTCCGCATCGTCGACCTGGCGCGTAACATGATACGCCTGTCAGGCCACGAGCCGGATGGCGATATTGAGATCCGGTATACCGGTTTAAGGCCGGGCGAAAAGCTCTTCGAGGAGCTCTCGACGAAGGACGAGCACATCCAGTCCACTTATCACGAAAAGATCAAAATTTTCGCGGGACGGCGGCTGCGCGCAAAGGATGTCGAGACCTGGATCAGCGAGTTAGAAGCGCTCCTCCTGGCCAGAGACGAGCCCTCCATCGTCGAACACATCCGGGAGCTGGTTCCCGAATACGGACCGTCTGAAGAACAACGCCGCCCCGCAGCCGAGCTAGCTGAAAAGACATCGAGCACAGTCGCCTGAATAACTTAACGTAAGTGGTCAAGATGACGAAATTTGAGGTAATGTACCTTTGCCTGGAACCCTTCCTGCCCCCGCTGCACCGAAAGGCGCGCGCGGCGCTCTGCAGAATAGCTCGATCGGTCAAGATCCGTCCGGAGGTCCTCGACGTGGGAGGACGGATGTCGAACTACACGATCGGCGTTCCCGCGAATGTCACGGTAACGGACGTGCCGCGGGCCAGCGCCACACAGCACAACCTTCACTTGGGGACTAACAACGAGCTCATTGAACGCCTGGCACGCCGCAGGAGCAATGTCACGGGAATTCTTTATGACGATATGACAAAGTCCGAGCTTCCCAGTTCCACGTTCGATTGCGTTGCGGCGATCGAGGTATTGGAGCACGTAGAAGAAGACGATACGTTTCTTCGCGAGGTCCGGCGCGTGCTCAAACCCGGTAAGCCGCTGGTGATGTCGACGCCGAACGGTGAGTTCGTCAAGAATACCAACGCCGATCACAAGCGCCACTATACGCGCGAGCAACTGACCCGGCTGCTCGAACAGCACTTCGAGACCGTACGTGTGGAATACGCGGTGAGGAACGGCCAGGCGTTCGGCCTGGCGTTGCGCTCGTGGTCGCTGCGACATCCGCTGAAGACCGCTATTACCATGGCAAGCGGGTTTATCAGCACTTTCCAATCGAAGGCGTCCGAAGTGCGCTGGCAGAGTTGGGGAACGCACCAGTTGTTCGCAGTGGCTGTGAAAGGCGAGGCGGAACAAAAATGATTGCCCCTGTTCAGGAACGAAGCTTGCACACTAGCGTAATCCGGATTGAGCCGAGCGGGGGATGGGTTCGCATCGGGCTCGACGAGTTATGGGCTTACAAGGATCTGCTCTATTTTTTGATTTGGCGCGATTTGAAGGTGCGGTACAAACAGACGGCGCTGGGCGCTGCATGGGCGATCATCCAGCCTGTAATGACCATGCTGGTCTTCAGTCTTTTCTTTGGGCGTTTGGCAAAAATGCCCTCCGATGGCATTCCCTACCCGCTCTTCTCTTATGCTGCCCTGGTGCCGTGGACTTTTTTCGCCAACGGCCTCACCCAGGCTTCAAACAGCCTGGTGGGCAGCGCCAACTTGATCACTAAGGTGTATTTCCCGCGCCTGCTGATTCCGTTCGGCACGGTACTGGCCGGACTGGCCGATTGTGCGCTGTCGTTCATCGTACTGATCGGCATGATGGTCTACTATGGCGTCCGGCCGAGCGGGAACGCGATTTTTCTTCCGTGCTTCATGCTGCTGGGGCTAGTGACCGCGCTTGGGGTTGGCTTGTGGCTATCGGCCGTAAACGTCAAGTTCCGCGATGTGCGTCACACCGTCCCGTTCCTGGTGCAGTTCTGGATGTTCGCCACTCCGATCGCCTATCCGAGCAGTCTACTGCCGGAACCCTGGCGGACTCTATACGGGTTGAATCCCATGGCCGGCGTGGTGGAAGGGTTCCGCTGGTCGCTTTTGAACGTGAAGAGCGCGCCAGGCCCGATATTCTTTGTTTCTTCACTGGCTTCATTGATCATCCTGCTGGGCGGACTTTTCTACTTCCGCCGCATGGAGGAGACTTTTGCCGACTACGTGTAGCGGCGCAAGAGAGCGAACGGAATTCGCTTCGATTCAGATTGGCGCGACCGCCCAGTTAACGGAAACCATCACCGCGGAACAGGTGGAGGCGTTTGCAAATCTGACAGGCGATTTCAATGCGCTCCATATGGATGCCGCCTTTGCCCAGGCAACTAACTTCCGCCGGCGCGTGGTCCACGGAATGGTGGCGGCAAGCTACGTCTCACAGTTGATCGGAACACGATTACCCGGGCATGGGTCGCTCTGGACCGAGCAGAAATTCCGCTGGCTGGCGCCGGTTTTTATCGGCGACACACTGACCGTACAAGTAATGGTTACAGCAAAGAGTCCCGGCAGCAACACAATCAGCATCGAGGCCAAAGCAGTGAATCAAGACGACAGGACGGTGATGGCGGGCGAAGGAACGGTACTGGTGGTAGAGCCCCGTGAAGCGTCGCGAGATGTATCGCTCGCCGAGCGTTCGGCCCTGATCACTGGTGGGTCGCGAGGTATCGGCGCGGCTATCGCATGGGCGCTCGGTTCGGCGGGGGTGAAGGTCACCGTGTTGTACCGCAGCAGCAGCGGGGACGCGCACGAGCTATGTGAACGCGTTAGAGGCGTGGGAGGTCAGGCGCTCGCCGTACAGGCCGACGTCACGGATTACGACGCTGTGTCGGCCGCAGCGTCCCGGGCAAGGGATCACTTCGGAAAGAATATCGACGTGCTGATCAACAACGCAGGCATTCCGTTCGTGCCGTCGCCGTTCCTGGAAACGGCTTGGGGCGCCGTGCAACAGCAACTCGGAGTGCATGTGCACGGCGCTTTCAACTGCTGCCAGGCGGTAATCCCCGGCATGCTCGACAACCGCAACGGTCGGATCGTCAACATCGGGTCGATGCATTCCTGGAGTACGCCTCCGGCGCAATGGACGGGATTTGCCGTGGCGAAAGCCGCGTTGAAGTCGCTGACCCGGTCGCTTGCCGCCGAGTTCAGCTCCAAGGGCATCCGGGTGAATATGGTGTCGCCCGGCATGACCGAAACGGACTTCACCGCGTCCGTTCCGGACCGCGTTCGCAAGGTGCAGGCGATGCAGACTCCCTTACGCAGACTGGCTTCTGCTGAAGACGTCGCGGGAGCGGTGGTTTTTTTGTGCTCGGAACAGAGCAGTTTTCTAAGCGGCGCGGACATTCCAGTCTGCGGCGGCAGCGCGATGTAAGATGACCGACATTCACAATCTCCGCCAGCAGATCGAGACAGACCTGCGGGAAGGTTTCTGGGCCGGGGCCCACGCCAAGCTGCAACAGGCGTGGTGGCAGCAGCCCACGTCAGCTGCCGCCGCTTATGTGATGGCCTGCGCCGAACGGCTGCGGGAGCACCGTGTTTTGCTACCTTGCCGGCTGGCGATCCTGCGATCTTTCACGATCGAGCCAGTGGTGCCGATTTTGCGTGCGGCGTCTTTTCTTGCCGATATCGATGTCACGGTCCAGGTCGGGGCCTTTAACGCCTATGCGCAGGAATTCCTCGATCCGGCGAGTTCGCTGTACGCCTTTTCGCCGGATGTAGCGATCCTGTGCCTGCAGACAAGAGACGTTGTGCCCGAGATCTGGGAGGAGTTCAGCGGACTGACTCCGGAGAAGGCGCGAGAGGTCGTGGATCAGGCAATAGCGCAGTTCCACTTGTGGTTCTCCGCCTTCCGACGCAACTCGAGTGCACACGTGATCGTGCATACCTTCGAGCGGCCGGGGCTGGCGAACCGAGGCATTCTGGACCATCAATCGCAGCACGGCCAGGGCGGGTTGATCTCTGAACTCAACCACGGCCTGCATCTGGCGGCCGCCCAATTCCAGAACATATATCTGCTCGACTACGAAGGGCTGATGTCCCGCTACGGTAAAGAGAATTGGCATGATCAGGTGAAATGGCTGACGACCCGCCTGCCTATCTCGGCCGCGTGCCTGCCGCGTCTTGCCGAAGAATGGCTGCGCTACCTGCACGCACTGGGCGCGCCGGTGAAAGCGTTGGTGGTGGACCTGGACAACACGTTGTGGGGAGGGTTGGCCGGGGAGGACGAACTGGAGGCCATCCGGCTCGGACGCGAGTATCCCGGGGCGGCTTACCTGGGTGTACAACGCGCGATTTTGGACCTTTATCATCGCGGAATTCTGCTTGCGATCAGCAGCAAAAACAACAGCCCCGAAGCCTTGCGAGTGATCGATAAACATCCCGGAATGCTGCTCCGTCAGGAACACTTTTCGGCGCTCAGGATTAATTGGAATGAGAAGGTCCGGAGCTTGCGGGAGATCGCGATCGAGTTGAACATCGGAACTGATTCGCTGGCATTCCTGGATGACAACCCCGTGGAGCGTGAGCGTGTTCGCCTCGAAATGCCGGAGGTAAAGGTGATCGAGCTTCCGGAAAATCCAGTGGGTTTTGAACATGCCCTGCGCAGCAGCGTGATCTTCGAGCGTTTGGAGATTACGGCCGAGGACCGCGAGAAGACCCGGCAATACCGTGAGCAACGGGAGCGCAGCGAACTTGCGAAGGAACCCGGATCGCTCGAGACATTCTACAGGTCCCTGGCCCAGAGGGTAGAGATCGCCGCACTTGGCCCGGAATCCCTGGCGCGCGTCGCGCAACTGACGCACAAGACCAACCAGTTCAACCTGACCACCAAGCGCTATACCGCCGAGCAGATTCTGCAACTGGCCGCTTCACCGGGTTTCGAAGTGTATTCGGCGCGGGTGCGCGATCGGTTTGGCGACAACGGGATCGTGGGCGTCATCATTACCAGGACTCATGAAGACACGTGCGAGATCGATACGTTGCTGCTGAGTTGCCGCGTGATTGGCCGGACCGTGGAGACGGCGCTGCTCGCTTTCATAACGGACGAAGCTCGCAGGCAGAGTTTGAATTACGTCCGAGGCTGGTTCGTACCGACCAGGAAGAATCAGCCGGCTGAAGACTTCTACAGACGCCATGAGTTCCGCGACAACGGTACTCTTGGCGACGCCACGCGATGGCTGCTCGACCTTCGGCAAGCGTCCATATCATGTCCCGGGTGGATTGACATTCACGTCAGCTCTCGAAGCGATTCGCGATCCGAACAACCTCAATTTTTAACCGAGTATGCTGCTGGCTGACCGAGTGAGGCGCGTAGCCGCCGATATTTTGGAGACCGCGCCGGAGGATCTGCATTCCGATTCTTCGGCGGACACGGTCGGAACATGGGACTCCTTGCGCCACCTGAGCCTGGTGCTCGCTCTCGAACAGGAATTCGAAATCGAATTCACACCGGAAGAGATTGAGGAACTGCTCTCGATCGGATTGGTCCAGACGGTGGTGGAAGAAAAACTGACGGCCAAAAAATTGACGACTGGAAAACAAGCGCATGAGTCTCAACTTTCGTTACGCCCAGTGTGATGAATACCCCCGTATCGCCAAGTTCATTGACGAATACTGGGCCAAGGATCACGTGTATGTCCGCGACCGGGCTCTGTTCGAATGGACGTTTCAGCGGCCCAACTTTTGGGAGGACATGACATATAGCTTTGCGCTGGCGGAAGACGGGGACGACATCGTTGGAATTTTGGGCGGAATTCCCTTTGCGTTCAACGCATATGGGGAGACACGGCCCGCCGTTTGGATCGTCAATTATGCGGTGCGGCCGGATCACCGCAAGGGCGCGGCCGCGCTTCAACTCTTAAGCACTTTTCGCAACCCTTCGTTTCCCATCGTGATTGCTTCAGGACTCAACCCGGCTTCGGCGGCAATTTATCAGGTACTGAAAGGGAAGGTCCTGCCGGAAGCGCCAAGGCACTTTATTACCTTCGCGAATGCCTCCGAACGGATGACTCGGCTATTGCAGATATCGAATCCCACGTGGACCAAGGAGCAGGCTAGAGGGGTCGCTGCCTTCTTTCAGATCAAGAACGGGGTGGCGCCGCAGGGCGAATACGGAGACACCATACCGGAAGATTGGGACCGCGCCAACTGGCCCCGGATCGCCGCGGAGACGGTAGGGGCTTCCCGGGACGCGGACTATTTAAACTGGCGGTACCTTAACCATCCATCCTTCTACTATCGTTTCATTACCCTTCCGGAAGGAAGCCGAACCGGGATGCTCGTGTGGCGCCTGGAGACCGTTCGGCAGCAAACAGATGCCGATAACGGCCAGCGTCGCGTTGAAGTCGACCGTATCGGCCGCGTGGTGGAATTTCTTCCGGCCTCCGGCGAGAACGGGAGCAAACTTCTGAAGAGGTTGATCCGGGAACTGCATGATCTTGACGCCTTGGGCGCCGACTTCTACGGGTACCATGGCGCGACGCGCTCCGTACTTGCCGAGAACGGCTTCCACGCGGTGGATGGGAACCTGGGCGGCTCCTTGATTCCGTCACGCTTCCAGCCGCTTTCACCGGGCGGAAAGATCCTGAATGCCATGTTCGCCGCGCCGGGCCTCCCCGATTGCGCGGGACAGCCCGGATGCCCCTGGTATTGGACTAAGTCGGATTCGGATCAGGATCGGCCGAACTGACGGATCGCGAAGAAGGAGAGCAAAAGTTAATGGCGAACTTGAACGTTGTGATGTATCACTATGTCCGGAATCTCCCGCAAACCCGCTATCCGCGAATTAAGGGCATGATGGTGGATAAGTTTCGCGATCAGGTCAGATGGCTCGCTTCAAATTTCGAGATGGTGAACCTCGAGGGGGCACTGGTTTTCCTGAAGGGCCAATACAAGCCGAAGCGGGACCTCTGCCTGCTTACCTTCGACGACGGCTTGAAGGAACATTCAACCGAGGTCGTACCTATTCTGGCCGAGCTAAAAATTCAGGGACTCTTTGGGATCATCACATCGTGTGTTAACGAGCATCGGGTGGCCGCCGTTCACATGAACCATTTCCTGACTGCCGCGCTTAATTTCGCGGAGTACCGGCATGCACTCTTCGGTGAGATGGAGTCGCTGTCGCCGGGCCTGATGGAGCGTACCAGGTTCGATGCGGACGTAGCGCAACACACTTATCCGTTGGATACGCGCGAGATGGCGGCTTTCAAGTATCAGGTGAATTTCGCGGCGCCTAAGGACATTGGAGACCAGGCAATCCGAAGGTTGTTCGCAAGATACATGGGCGATGAAGCGCAGTTCTCGAAGGAGTTGTACATGAACTGGGCCGAGGTGCTGGGCTTACAATCGGCAGGCATGTTGGTCGCTGGGCATACTCACTGGCATCGTCCTCTGGCCACGCTGACCCCTGCGGAACTGGCGCAGGATATTGAGACCTGCCGCGCGTTACTGGCCGCGAATCTTAGACCACAAGTATTGTGGCCCTTCAGCTACCCGTACGGGAAGCGCAATGCTTACTCGAAAAAGGTAATCAGCCAGTTGAAGTCATCCCGCTTCGATTGCGCGTTCAATACGGAGTCCGGAGTCAACTCGGCTGGGAAACCGATCTTTGAAATCAACCGCATCGATTGCAAGGGCGCGATCGGAGTCCTGCGGCACCGGCTGGCGGCGTAACGGTTTGCTTGAAACGGCGACTATGACGACCAAGATGCAGGCAACCCGTTCAGCTATCGGTGACAACGGCTATTCGGCATCCTTCTATCTTTCGCACCAGGACGCTTCCTTGCGGTCTGCGCGGGAGATTGTACCGCTGGTGCTGGACACACTTCATCCGGCATCCGTCATTGATGTTGGATGCGGCATAGGAACCTGGCTCTCCGTTTTCATGGAACACGGCATTGAAGATGTTCTTGGAACGGACAACGGATGGGTTCGGAAAGAGTTGCTCCAGATCCCGGAAAAGCGGTTTCTTCAACAGGATTTGGAGAAGCACTTCTCGCTTCCGAGAAAATTCGATCTCGTCATTTCGATCGAGGTTGCGGAGCACCTTGCGCCAGGGTGCGCCGAGACCTTTGTGGAAACTTTGACGGGTCTTGGGTCCATCGTGCTCTTCTCCGCGGCCGTCCCTTATCAGGGCGGCGTGCACCATGTAAATGAACAATGGCCGGAGTACTGGGCGGGGCTCTTTCGCGAGCGCGGCTATTTCCCGGTCGACTGTCTGCGCGAGAAGATCCGAGGAAATGCGGACGTGCAGTGGTGGCACCGGCAGAACCTGATTCTTTATGTCCGTAAGGACCACCCGGCACTCGGTGGACCTTTCGCGGGAGAGGTCGTATCGTCCAACTCTCTTTCGATGGTCGATCGCGATCTCTATATGAAGATCGTTGGCAAGTACGAAGCCTTGTTGATAAGGGTGGATTCAAGAAATCTTTCTCTCCGGCAACTTCTTCGCGCGATGCCGCAAGCGGTGGTGCGCGCAGTCCTGAGACGAATCCGCCCCGCCGATAAAGTGGCGGGTGCGAACCGGCGCGAAGTCGCTTCCTAATGACCAACATGGTTTCCGTTGTTATCCGGGTGCGGAATGAGGCGGTGCATCTGCGCCGGGTGTTCGCGGCATTGGCGGCGCAGAATCCGCCGGCGCTGGAAATCATCGTGGTGGATAACGAGTCATCCGACAACAGCCGTGAAGTTGCGATTCAGCATGGAGCAGTGGTCCTAAGCATTTCAAAAGCCGAGTTCAGTTATGGACGGGCGCTCAACCGGGGAATACAGGCGGCCAAGGGAGAAATCATTCTGGTTATTAGCGCGCACGCCCTGCCTCTCGGGTCCGACTTTCTGGCCAAAGTGGTGCAGCCGTTCAAGGATCCCCGCGTAGCGGCGGTGCGATGCCTCCATGCCGGCAATCGTCAGGAATTGACAAGGTGGATGGAACCGGCGTTACTCGCGTGGCCGGCGGAACTGGATGAAGTGATTGCGCGCGGACCCGTAGCTTGCGCCTGCGCGCTGCGGCGGAGCGCCTGGGAATCGACTCGCTTCGACGAGGACATGGTCGCTGTCGAGGACAAGTTCTGGGCTTATGAGGTTCTCAAGACTGGTTCGCTCGTTGCCAATTCCGA
>JAOAPQ010000158.1 GCA_025462965.1 Bryobacterales bacterium | reverse complement strand
ACTGGCTCGATTTACTGTAACTGCCGCTGTTGCCGTTGGTGGGGTAAGCCGGATCGTTCGCGCTGATACCGACAACAGGCGCCGTGGTCCAGCGGAAGCTGAGGTGGTTGCTATCGCCGAAGTTATGGTCGATCTTCGTGTTATACCGGGTGCTCTGGTTGCTTAGATACTGGTAAGTGATGTAGTTCTGCAAGACTCCGTTGCTGTCGAGGACGTAGGGGGTATTGGACTTCGGAACGTACTGAAGGAGCTTGAGCGCGGTGGGATCGAGCATCGACGTGGGTATTTTATTGCCGGGGAACTGCGGGTAAATGGCGCCCGTCGCGAGCGGAGCGATTACGAACTGGTTGCCTACCTGGATGAACTGGTTGTAGATATTGGTGGTGTTATTCGGGAGAAAGGCAGATGCCGGGAACTGGCTTTGCAGGCTGGTGGGAACGTAGGCATTCTGACCGTTGAGCTGAACCAGATTGCTGAAGTCCCCGGCGCGCATGGCGTCGGTGGGAACGGTCGCCACCTGCTGCTGCTTATCGCTTTGATAGCGCGGTTCTCCGGCAAAGAAGAAGAACGTCTTGTTACGGCCGTTGTAGAGTTTCGGGATAATCACCGGACCGCCGAACTGTCCATCGAACTGGTTCCAGCGCAGGTTATTTACCGGGCGATTGGTCGTGGCCTGGGTGAACGGCGCGGCGTTCGCAGCGGGATTACGGGCGTACCAGAGGGCGAGGCCGTTGAAGTCGTTGCTGCCGGATTTGGTCGTGATGCTGATGATGCCGCCTCCGCTCTTTCCGTACTGCGCATCGAACCCGTTGGTTTGGACGGTAAACTCCTGCACCGTTTCGGGCGAAAAGGAAACGGCTTCGCGCGCGAGTCCGACGCCGGTATTGTTGATGCCATCCGCGAGCATGTTCGTGCTGCCCGCGCGCCCGCCATTGGCCTGCAGATTGTAACCGGGCAGCGGAGCGCCGCCGGTCAGTTGGGGGTCGGACGTGCCGACGTCGCCGGTGACGTTGCCGACCGTGACGGCAAGATCGAGGACGCTCCGCGTCGGGAGGGGTGTATCGTTCAGCATGCGCGAGGTGATCGTTTGGCCGAGTGTTCCGGATTCGGTGTTCACTACGGCGGCGTTGGCGGCGACCGTAACCTCGGTTGCCACATCTCCCGCCTGGAGGACAAGGTTCACGCCGGCAACGGTTGACGTATCGACCTTGACATTCTCCAGGACGGACTTCTTGAACCCCGGCGCCGAGACTTGAATCCGGTACGTGACCGGGTCGAGATTCTCCTGGATAAAGCTGCCCTTATCGCTCGTGGTCAGCCTTCGGGTTTCGTTCGTGCCGGAATTGACGATGACCACGGCGGCATTCGGGACAATAGCGCCGGAAGAGTCGGTGACATTGCCGCTGATGCCTCCGCGATTCGTTTGCGCGAAGAGCAGAATGCCCGGGAAACAGATGACGAACAGCAGAAAACGCGTGACGAGGGCGTCGTGCTTGCGATGCATGATTTTACCTGTGGGTCGAGACTTTAGTTGACGCTATTTGAAACTGCATAAGAAAGCAACGCCCATCGCGTATTCCGATCGTGTTTCGCATCGCAAAACCCTTTGCGTTTTGCAAGTTCTCGCCTGATTGAGCGGAAAACGCTGCGGCCATGGGCAACGCCTGGAGTCCATGCCTAAGTAATGCAATGGCCGCAAGAGTTAAGTGTTTTTGAATAGCGGAACGAACTGCGGGTTGGGGAAAGAAGACTGAAGTCCCGCCGACCATTGCAAGCTGGCGCATAAACGCTCGCCGGCCTCATACCGCCGTCACACAGGTTTCATGTACGAATGCAAAAACGGACGCGTTGCAGGGCGTAAGTATTCAACTCCAGCCGTCAGTGCCACGGCTGTTACGAACAATCAGGGAGAGCTCGGGCGACAAGGAATGATTTCGAGCGAGCATCGAAACAAGAAGATCACAGGCACTTGTATTTCTCCTCAGACGGGGCCATACTTCGAATACAGAAGCTGAGGGTTGTATTGTGAAGGGCTCGGCTACTATGCAACTTTGGCCGCTCGTTGTCTATTGCGCGCTGGTCGGCGCCTTGGTGGTCGCCATGCTGGCATTGTCGTATGTGCTGGGCCAACGGCATCACGATCGAGCGACAAACGCACCCTACGAGTCCGGAATCGTTTCTGAGGGCACAGCTCGGGTGCGCTTTTCAGCGAAGTTCTACCTGATAGCGATTTTATTCGTCATTTTCGATCTGGAGGCGGTCTTCGTGTACGCGTGGTCGGTCGCGGTGCGCGAAGCCGGATGGCCGGGGTATATAGAGCTTTTGGTATTCGTCGCGATTTTGGGCGCTACTCTCGCCTATCTTTGGCGGGTAGGGGCTTTGGATTGGAGATCCGGGCAGCGGGCCAGAACGCGATAGGGAAGGACGGAGCATGCAATGCGCTGGTGGGTGAGCAAGACGGACGCCTCACCGCAAGCCGATGAGGCCCCCTCGGGGCCGCTCGACGAAGCGATACGCCGCAGTATTGTTCTTACCCGGCTCGAAGACCTGGTGGCCTGGAGCCGGAAGAACTCAATCTGGCCTTTTCATTTCGGCCTTTCCTGCTGTTTCGTGGAAATGGCAACCAGCATAACAAGCAAATACGACATCTCCCGATTTGGGGCCGAAGTGGTTCGCGGAACTCCGAGAGAAGCGGATCTCATGGTGATCGCGGGAACTGTGTTCATCAAAATGGCTCCGGTGATCAAGCGATTGCATGAGCAGATGATGGAGCCGCGCTGGGTTATCGCGATGGGTGCATGCGCGAGCTCCGGAGGCATGTACGACATCTACAGCGTGGTTCAGGGGGTAGACAAATTTCTCCCCGTGGATGTCTATGTGCCGGGGTGCCCGCCGCGGCCCGACGCCTTTCTGGAAGGCGTGCTGCTGCTGCGCGAGGCTGTGGGTAAGGAGCGCCGGCCGCTGAGCTGGGTGGTTGGACCGCAAGGCGTCGAACATGCGTGCATGCCGGACATGCACAAGGAGAAACGAGCGGCACGGGCTCAGTTGACCGTGCTGCAGCCGCCCGATCACGTGTAGGAGGAGATGATGACTACGGCTCTTTTGGCCGAACAACAAGTTGCCGGCACGTCGCAGGCCACCTGCGATGGCATTCCTACTTATTGGATTGAGCGGAACAAGATTCACGAGACTCTCCGGGAACTACTCGTCGAGACCCAGCAGCCATACAAGATGCTGTATGACCTGACGGCGATTGATGAACGCGGCCGCCGTCATCGGGACGGCCAGCCATCGGGCGATTACACGGTTGTTTATCACCTTCTCTCTTTCGAGCGAAACGCTTATATCCGGCTGAAAGTCTCTCTTGCGGAGAGCAGCCTGACACTGCCGACGATCACGGACCTGTGGTCCGCGGCGAACTGGTACGAGCGCGAAGTTTGGGATATGTTCGGCATCGTCTTCGAGGGCCATCCGCACCCCGCGCGAATCCTGATGCCGCGCACATGGCAAGGACATCCACTGAGAAAGGACCATCCGGCGCGGGCTACCGAAATGGGGCCCTTTCGTTTAACGGACGAGAAGCAAGATGCCGAACAGGAGGCGCTGCGCTTCCGGCCGGAAGAATGGGGCATGCGCCGGGGCCGCGAAGGCTCGGACTTCCTGTTCTTGAACGTTGGTCCGCAGCACCCCGGTACGCACGGGGTTTTGCGAATCATTCTGGAATTGGACGGAGAAGAAATACTCGACGCCGTACCCGATATAGGCTTCCATCATCGGGGCGCCGAGAAGATGGGTGAGCGGCAGACCTGGCACACCTACATCCCATATACCGATCGCGTGGACTACCTGGGCGGGGTGATGAACAACCTCGCCTATCTGATCGCCGTGGAGAAGCTCGCCGGCATCACGGTCCCACCGCGAGGACAGACCATTCGAATGATGATGGCGGAACTGTTCCGCATCATCAGTCACCTGGTCTGGTACGGCACCTTCGCGCAGGACATCGGCCAGATGTCGCCGGTCTTTTATATGTTCAATGACCGGGAGAAAGCGTTTGGAATCGTAGAAGCGATTTGCGGTGCCCGAATGCACCCGAACTGGTTTCGCATCGGCGGCGTGGCGCAGGATCTTCCTGAGGGGTGGCACAAGCTGTTCAATGATTTTCTTGCCTATCTTCCGCCAAAGCTGAACGAATACGACCGCATCGTCATGCGGAACAAGCTATTTCAGGCGCGGACGAAAGGCATCGGCGAATGCACCACGGAGGAAGCCATCCAGTGGGGCATGACCGGCCCGAATTTGCGAGCGACGGGATATGCCTGGGATTTTCGCAAGCAGCAGCCATATTCGGGTTACGAACAGGTTGATTTTGACGTGCCGGTTGGGAAGAACGGCGATTGCTTCGACCGGGCGACGGTCCACGTCGAGGAGA
>JAOAPQ010000183.1 GCA_025462965.1 Bryobacterales bacterium | reverse complement strand
GTGGTGCTGTCGGTGATCACCGGTCCCACTACGATCGGCATGTATTTCGTTCCCATTACCCCGTGTCGCATTCTGGACACGCGCAACGCGGCTGGCCCCTTCGGTGGGCCGTCCATCGCCGGTCAGACCTCACGCAGTTTCATCATTCCGAACAGCGCCTGCAATATCCCGGCTGCCGCGCAGGCTTATTCGCTGAACGTCGCCGTCGTGCCGCAAGGTCAATTGGGATTTCTCACCGTTTGGCCCACCGGACAGGCCCAACCGTTTGTCGCCACTCTCAATTCCGATGGCCGCATCAAGTCCAATGCCGCCATTATTCCCGCCGGTACCGGCGGCGCCATCAGCGCCTTCGCGACCAACACCACCGATCTGGTGATCGATATCAACGGCTACTTCCTGCCGTTCAATAATGCACCCGGAGGGTTACAGTTTTACCCTGTAACGCCCTGCCGTCTCGTCGATACGCGAAATGCCAACGCGCCACTCGGTGGTCCGTTCATTAGCGGCCAGACGTCTCGCACCTTCCCCCTCACCTCCGGCTCTTGCGGCATCCCTGGTACTGTCCAGGCCTACTCTCTCAACTTCGCGGCTGTCCCCCACGGATCGCTCGGGTTTCTCACCGCCTGGCCCACTGGCCAGTCCCAACCGAACGTCGCCACCTTGAATGCATCGACCGGCGCGGTCACCGCTAACGCCGCCATCGCTCCCGCGGGAACCAACGGCTCCATCAATATTTTTGCTACTAACGACACGGATCTGGTCATCGACGTCAACGGATACTTCGCCCCGCCCGGGTCCGGAGGTGCCCTCTCCCTCTACAACCTCACACCATGCCGCGTCTTGGATACGCGCCTGCCCGCAGGCTCACAGCCTTTCTCGGGAACTATCAACGTGAATGTGGTTGGGTCAGGCTGCGGCGTACCCGCCAGCGCGCAAGCGTTCGTTTTTAACGCTACAGTGGTTCCCCCGGGGTTGCTCGGCTTTCTTACGCTTTGGCCGCAAGGAACAACTCAGCCCTTCGTCGCCACCCTCAACGCCAACGACGGCGCTGTCACCGGTAACATGGCCGTTGTCCCAGGCGCCAATGGCTCCATCAGCGCCTTCGCCACGAACCCCACTCATCTTGTGCTCGATATGTTTGCCTACTTCGCACCCTAACGGCGGACTGCGTTGGCTTTCGGGAAGCCCCGATCGCGCAACTGTGCGATTTCAATCTAATCCAGGGTGTGCTTGCAAGCACCGCACCAGGTCGGTTGGTATGGGGGGATTGCTGCAGGTATCCGAGAGTACAGAAATTATGAACGTCAATATTTCGCGTCCTCGTCGACGCGATAACGCGACGTTTCTACGGCCCTGGCTTCTGTACCCCTTGGAGTTCGCGTAATCAGAATTGGCGGGGCAGATGCAGATATCAGAACTGCTAGAAGGTTCTCGCAACCTATATGCCCGAGCTCAATTGCGAATATGCCCGATATGCCCGAGCTCAATTGCGAATTTGTCGACAAACCTCCCGGAGCTCCTGCAAGACCGCTCCCAGGTCTCGACGGAAACGGCGGATCGAGCGTCATATCCACTTTTCTGACTAGCCATGAGCGACAGACGGAATTGAATAGGCGCCACTGATATGTCGAAACAACCGAATACAGAGAAGCTGGAACCGTCTTTGGATCCGGGCTGTATCAACAAGGGATCAGAGAATCCACAAGAAGCGTTTTCCGCCGTTGAATGGCTTTCTGCCGCGATCCTTCATGATCTGCGAAACCCGCTGGGGACGATCTGTGCAGGCGCCGAGCTATTGATCGGCCTGGATTCCACGTCAACTCAAATGAGGCGGCTCGCGGGCAATATGTGTCGCGCTGCCGGACGGATGCGGCAATTGGTAGCAGAACTAGCCAGCCTTGCCGGCGACAACGTACCAACGGCGGAAATTTGCGACATCCGGCAGGTCATTGCTGCGGCGGCAGAAGCGGCATTAACAGTAATGGGGCCCGACAGCATTCAGATCCTGCAAGACGTGCCCACCGGGATAGATTTGCCTCTGGTGCGCTCGCAAATTGAGCGTGTATTTTTCAATCTGATTGCCAATGCCATCGAGGCGATGCCGAGCAGCGGGGAGGTCCGCATTCGAGCTAGAAAAGCTGGCAGGTGGGCTATTGTTGAATTGGAAGATACTGGACCCGGAATTCCCGGTTGTATTTCCGATCGGTTGTTCGAACCGTTCGTCACGTCAGGGAAGCAGGACGGGCTTGGACTTGGGCTCGCGCTCGCGCGTCAGAGTGTTCGTAACCACGGCGGCGACATGTGGACGGAGCCGGCCGCAGGCGCCCGTTTCGTGATCCGTCTTCCACTGGACAGGCGCCGGGCACACAGCAGATTGCTCCTCCGAGCGTCATAAAGACAATTTCTATGGAGCCAGTGTCGTGCGAGTTCCGTCAATCGTGCGTCCCGCCAATCATCGCATGGTTCTGCCGCAGAACGGGCAAAAATCCACAACCGAACACGCGCCTCTTCGACACCGAGCAGATCCGTGAACAGGCGGATGGTTTAATCGGAATTCGACCTGAGTCGCGCTTCGAAGTTGAACAGATGCTGCGTCCCATCGAATGCAGGATCACCAACGAATGGCACCATCGCTACCAGGCCGCGGCGATATCGCCCTTCAATCAACGCGGGTGGGACGCAAGCGAACGCTGTTAGGGTAAGATTTCGATGTTTCTTGACACTTATAAAACCATTGCTGTAGGTTCGAGGGCGATGTAAGCGACTATCACGTGCGGGGCAAAATGACAGTGCCGATGCGGCTCAACGGCTGCGATTGATCAGCGAAATGTTTTCGGCGTCGATTCACAGCGTAAGCGTGCCACAGTCGTCCACCGCGCCAAGTTCCATGACCGAAGCCCGGTTCTGCTACTCCAGAGACCGGATCAGAAGCTACTCTCGGGCGACAGCGTGTCAGCACGAATAGATTGACATGAATGTGGCCTTTCAATAGAGTTGGAGTCCGATGACTCGAAGCCAGCAACCTGCATTGGTACTCTTTGCCCTCGGGATGATCGGCCTCGGCACTCTCGCTCTGGTCTACGGCGATTTCGCGATGGTGTGGCAGCCTGTCGCCCCGTGGATCCCGGGCCGGACCGTCCTCGCCTATGGTTCGGGCCTCCTCATGGTAATCGGTGGTATTGGACTCCTTGTGAGGGCCGCTGCGGCATGGTCGGCTCGCCTCCTGTTCCCATATCTCATTGTCTGGCTCCTGCTCAAGGTGCCCGCACTGCTTGTGGCGCCGCAGATGGAAGCAGTGTGGCTGGGCTTTGGTGAGATTGCCGTGCTTCTGGCCGGAGGATGGGTTCTGTTTGCCAGACTGCCCGGACTGCGAGAGGGATCGCCACTGTCATTTGCCACGGGCGAGAATGGCATCCGTATTACCCGGATCCTCTTTGCACTGTC
>JAOAPQ010000151.1 GCA_025462965.1 Bryobacterales bacterium | reverse complement strand
CCTGCAGGCGATCGTAGAGATCCATGTTCGAGTGGTGCGTGCGCGTGCTGTATTCGAGCGGGTCCTGGATGAACTGGAAGCCCGGAAGACCGACTGCGTCATACGCCACGTGGTCCGTGCTGCCCGTGTTACGGATGGTGAGGGTGGTGGCCCCTAGATCCCGGAAAGGCGCAAGCCACGCCTGGAAGATCGGCATCATCATGTCATTGTCCTGTACGTAGACGCCGCGGATCCTGCCACCGCCATTGTCGAGATTGAAGTAGCCGGATAGCTTGGCGTGTTCGGGTTTGAGCTTCATATCGGCGGGATCGGCGAAGTGCTCCTTCACATAGGCGCGCGAGCCCAGCAGGCCTTGCTCCTCGCCGCTCCAGAGGCCGATACGAACGGTGCGTGCCATCTTGAGGTCGAGCGCCTTCAGGATGCGCATCGCTTCCATGGCGACAGCGGAACCGGCGGCATTGTCGGTCGCCCCGGTGCCGCCCGTCCATGAATCAAAGTGACCGCCGAGCATGACGACCTCGCCATTGGCGTCCGCGCCGGGAATCTCGCCCGTGATGTTGAACGAATCGGCCGGCTCGGTGAACTTAGCCTGGATGTCGAACTCGAGCGTTACGGGTACCTTCTTTTCAATCAGGCGCGCGATACGGTTGTAGTGCTCGTTGGTAATGACGACGGACGCCGGCGGTATTTCCTCTTTGGGATCTTGCGAACCGGCGGCCTGGCCGAAGACATCGCCGCCATCCGTCCCATTGCCCGGAGTCAGAGCTACCAGCACGCCTTCCTCCTTCAGAAACTTGTTGAGTTGAGCCCGGAACTGGCGCATCTTGGCGCGGGCGGCGGGATCCGCGGGACCTGCCCCGCGCGCGGGCGCTGGAGCGGCCAGAAAACCGAGGGGCAGCGTCGAGGGATTTCCTTTCGATGGATCGGGCGCCGCAGCCGCCTCTTCGAGATCTTTATCGGTTAGACGTCTTGACAGCGCAACCGTCATCAGCTCCGAAGCGTGTGGCGCCGCCGTCAGGACGATCTTGCCTTTCAGCTTACCTTTGAACTTCGCGAAGTCTTCGGGCCCGGTGAGAACGGCCATCATCGCCTCTCCGCTTACCGGCCCGTTGGTCCCAGCGGACCATGGCCGGGCGAAGCCGATGAGCGGGGAGAACTCGGGCTCCTTCAGCATTGCCGTGAAGCGAGTGCAACTCCAGCCGCGGCCGAACGGGCCCCAGGCTTCCATCTTGGGATTCGAGATGCCCCAACCGGTCATGGTCTTGACGGCCCAGTCGCCGGCGGCTTTGATGTTGGGCGAACCGGTCAGCCGCGGTCCATAGACATCCGTGAGGTAGAACGCTGTGTCCATGACTTTCGAGTTGGTCCCGAAGGCCTCGCTCTTGATCTTATTCACAACACTGAGGTCGATTTTCTCCTCGCCGGGAAGCTGCGCGGGGAGACAGATGGCCAGTGCGGCCACGAGACGAAGAAAAGGTTGCTGCACAGGCGGACTGTAACACGCGGCGATGCCTGTCTTCAAATCGATTATCATTCGGGTTGCGCTGGATTGCGGTTGGTATCTTCGTTCTCTCATCGACACTGAACTTTCTGGACCGCAATATATTGGCGGCCGTGGCGCCTCTGGTGCAGAAGGAATTCGGGATCGACGACGTCGGCTACGGCTTTCTCATCTCGGCGTTTTCGCTCTCCTATGCGCTCGCGTCTCCGGCGAACGGCTACCTTCTGGATCGCTTCGGACTGAACCGCGTGATTCGGTGGCTGGTGGCGTTCTGGTCGGGGATCAGCATCGCCACGGCCTTCACCTGGAACTACGCGGGATTGCTCTTGTGCCGCATCGGATTGGGAGCGGGCGAATCCGGCGGAATTCCGGCGGTGGCGAAGACCGGCGGGATGTATCTGCCGGGCAATGAGCGGGCGCTCGGGTCGGCGCTGGGACAGATCGGAATTGCGGTGGCGGGCATGCTGGCACCGGTCCTGGCGGGATGGTTTGCGGTCCCATACGGTTGGCGTTCGCTGTTCCTGGTTACCGGGGTGCTCGGGCTACTGTGGCTGCCGCTCTGGCACTTCACGTCCCGGCGGATCCGGCCGGAGTATTCTGTGAGCGAGTCCGTCGCGAAGGTGAAGCTGGATTTACGGCTCTGGGCTCTGATGGCCGCCAACGTTCTGTGGATGAGCACCTACTCGCTCTGGGGAAGCTGGACGACGAAGTACCTGGTGGCGGCGCATGGTCTGACGTTACGCGATGCCGCGCCCTATGCGGCGATTCCGCCCCTCGCTTCGATGCTCGGCGGCTTCTTCGGCGGATGGCTGGCGCTGAAGCGGCCGCGGCTGCAGGTGATTCTCCTGAGCGCGGTCGGGGGGCTTGCAGTGCTTCTGGTGCCGGCCGCGCACGATCCCAGGTGGGCGACGGCGGCGATCTCGGCGAGTTATTTCTTTTGCCTTGCGGGCAGCGTCAATATTTACACGCTGCCGCTCGATTGGTACGGGCCGGAGCGGGCCGGGACGGCGGTTTCGGCGCTGGTGCTCGCATACGGTTTGCTGCAGTTCGTGATTTCGCCCTTGATCGGGTGGACGGTGAAGACGACCGGATACGGTCCGGTTTTCTGGGCGGTGGCGTTTCCGCCGCTGCTGGCCTGGGTGATTCTCAAAGCCGCAGGAACCAGCGGCGGCGGTATAGAAGATAAGAAAGCGCGTAAATGATCAGCACGTTGCCGATCGCATAGAGGAGCGATGCATTCTTCGGAGACGCGATGGGCGTGAAGACGTGCAGGTAGAGCCATGCGCCGGTCCGGTTCAGTTCCAGAAGGCGCTCCAGCATACCGGCGAGGACGTAGGCCGCGATCGCGTTCATGCCGTAGATCACGAACGGCTCGGCCCAGCGGCGGTGGTTCTGGACGTCGACAATCCAGTAGAAGCAGGCGAAGACAAGGGTCGCCATGCCGGCCATGAAGACGGAGAAGGTGCTGGTCCAGATGCTCTTGTTGATGGGCATCCAGATGTTCATGATGAGCCCGGCAAAGAGCAGTCCGCAGGCGCTCGTGAAGAGCCATGCGGTCTTTTCTTCCGGCGACCTTTTCGTGCGAAGGAGCGTTCCAGCCAGCGTGCCAAAGAGCGCGGTCGCGATCGCGGGCAGCGTGCTGACGATACCTTCCGGATCCCAGGTTCTTGTCTGCGACCACATATGACCGGTGAGCACCATTCCATCGATGTACTTCGCGAAGTTGCCCTCTTTCGTGAGGACTCCAGGGCCGAAGCCGGGGACAGGATAGAGGGTCATCAGCAGCCAGTACGCGACCAGCAGCGAGACCAGCCAGATTACGCGGCCGCGGAGGGAGCAGTAAAGATAGATGGCGCTGGCAATCAGGAAACAGACGGCGATGCGCTGCAGCACGCCCGGGATCCTCACGTAGTTGTACTGGAACGTCGGAAAGCCATTCAACAAAAGCGCGACGATGAAAATCAGAACGGCCCGGCGCGCCGCGTGGAGCAGCAACTTGCGGCGGTCCGCGCCGGCTTCCATGCGCTTTGCGAACGAGAGAGTCATGGAAACGCCGACAATCCAGAGGAAGAACGGGAAGACGAGATCGGTGAAGGTCCAACCGCTCCATTCGGAGTGTTCGAGCTGGCTGTAGGTGTACTGCGATGATCCTGGATTGTTGACCAGGATCATCGCAGCGATGGTCGCGCCGCGGAACGCATCGAGGGAGACGAGCCGCTTCACAAGGTCCCCGCGGGCGCCTTCACGGACACGGCGGGGATGTCCTGATCGCGAACGATTTTGTTAAACGCCGGGAGGTCCTTGCTGATGACCTGATCGAGCTGTTTCAACTGCGCGTTGATGCCGGTGGAAAGATCCTCATAGACCATCTGCTCCTGCGAGGTCGGGGCGTCGTCGGATGCTTCTACGGCGGCGAGGAGTGCGGCCATCTTGTTGTTCAGGCGGATGGGGAAGTTAAGCGGGTCTTCGCGCGCCTTGTTCTTGGTCTGGTAGAGCGCTTCCTCAATGGCGGTGAGTTCCTTGGAAAGGGCTTTGGCGCGCTCGATGACTACTGTGTTTTTGAGGCGCGCGGCGAGGTCGTCAACCTGTTTGCGGATATCGCGGATATCGATGACGGCCTGGTTGGTCTTGCTCAGCTTGTCCCGGATCTGCAGTTCGAGCTCGAGCTGGCTGAGGAATTCCTGCGGCGTGGTTTTGATGCGCGGGTCCTTGAGGATCTCGAAAGTCTGCGCTTCGGTTTTGCCGTTGGCAGTGAGCTTCACCGTGTACTTGCCGGGGACGGTCATGGGGCCGCGGACGCTGCCGGCCCACAGGACCATGCCCGGGAATGAGGTCGCGTCAGGATAGCGGAGGTCCCAGACGAACTTGTTCAGGCCGGGTTCGGTGGGAACGCTTGTGCTGCCGGCGCCGCGCGGGCGGAAGGTCTCCTCTTCCGCGGAGACGGGGCCGGCCTGCCGGTCGCGGCCTTCGGCGACCTTGCTCGAGAATTTGCGAACGGATTTGCCTGCCGAATCGAGGAACTCGAGAGTCACTTCGCCTTGCGGTTTGTCCTTCAGGGAGAAGTAAATAGACGCGCCGCTGGCGGGGTTTGCGCCGATGGTGGCTCTCGCGCCACGGAAACCGCCGGCGGTAGTTACGCGATATGCGTCTTTGGGTTGGAACAGATGCATATCGGCTTTCGAGACAGAGTCGGCCATTTGGTAGAGGAGGGGGAGATCGTCGAAGATCCAGAAGGAGCGGCCGTGTG
>JAOAPQ010000139.1 GCA_025462965.1 Bryobacterales bacterium | reverse complement strand
CTCCGGCCTCCGCTGCTCGACGATCTCGGCCTCGAGCCCGCGATCGCATGGCAGACGGACCAGTTCACCCGCCGCACCGGAATCCCTTGCCGGTTTCGCGCTGCAGGCCTCCAGGAGATGTTGCCGGATGACGTTAAGACCTGTGTCTTTCGCGTGATTCAGGAAGCACTGAACAACTGCCAGAAGCATGCTTCCCCCACCAAAGTTCAGGTTGTCATCGAGCAGAAACGCGACAGTCTATCGGTGCAAGTGGAAGACGACGGGGCGGGGTTCATCATCAACGAAAAGAATGTCCGCCACTCGGGTCTCGGGGTCCTTGGCATGCGCGAGCGCGCCTCCATGCTCGGCGGATCGGTTTCTGTCCAGTCTTCGCCAGGAATGGGTACGCTCCTGACGCTCTCGCTTCCGCTGGCCAGGATGTCGGCGTCCGGCAGTCCCAAGATCGAGCGGCCCTCTGAAATTCCCGCCATCGGCACGGGTGCCGAGCACGGCGACTAAGGAATCCGGGCCGCGAACGTTCGTGCGATCGGGTCGGCGTCGTCCATCTTGAGGCCCTTCACCGATGCCACGTACGGACCTTTCGCAAAAACATACAGGGCCGTGCCGTCTCTCATGCCGAAGAATCCGCCCATGTTGGGCAGATACTGCGGATTCGACAGTATCTTCTTCACATCCAGCAGAAAGAACGCCGCCTTATCGTTCGACGCCATGTGAATGAGCCCAAGTTGGTAGCTGCCTTTCGCGCCTTTGTAGTCTCCCAGCGTTCCACCCGGGGCAAGCGATGGATCGATTAGGTGATCCGCCACGACCCGTGTGCTCATCTGGTCCTTGGATGGGAGCCGTCGGCTTTCATCGGCGGGCATGGGCGAGGGCGCCGCCTTCGTTTCCTGTCGCGGCCCGTCACCTGAACAGGCGACTAAGAGCCCGAAAAGGAGAACCGCGCACGCTCGCATCCCTTCAACATACACCGCGGACCGCTATAACTCGGGGGATTCACTTCGGATTCTCGAAGGAGTATACTTCACCCGAGGTTGCATCTATGTTCGAGAGCCTTGATGAAACAATGCGCCATGATGAACTGGAGCAATGCACGCGGAAGGAGCGCGTAATGCGCTATATCGCCATCGCCGCCGCATCGATTTTATTCTTCGGCGGATTGATCGTGGCGGTTCGCTCGCTAGGCTGAGCCCGCGCTAACAATGTAATTCTCCAGAAAAGCGACTTTTTGCCGCTTGGGGAAAGTTCCGCGCCGTTGGACAATAGAGTTTGACCCCGCTTTCCATTCGCGTCAACGAACGCGACAACGTCGCTATCATTGTTAGTCCGGAAGGGGTTGCCGGCGGCGTGGAATTCCCGGGGGGCCTTCTGGCGCGGGAGCGCATCCCCCAATCGCACAAGATCGCATTGCGCGATTTCGAGGCCGGCGCGCCCATCGTTCGATACGGCGAGATCATCGGTCACGCCATCAACGCGATCCCGTCAGGTTCCTGGGTACGCGAAGACATGCTCGATCTTCCGGTCGCGCCGCCGCTCGATCGCCTCGGCCTTGCGACCGCTATTCCGGCCGCGCTCCCGCCGATCGAGGGCCGCACTTTCGACGGTTTCCGCAATCCCGACGGAAGCGCCGGCACAAGGAACATCCTCGGCATCACAACCACCGTGCAATGCGTGGCGCCCACCGTCGATTACGCGGTGCGGCGCATCAAGACCGAACTTCTGCCGCGCTTCCCGAATGTCGATGACGCGATTGCCGTTACACATACGTATGGCTGCGGCGTTGCCATCGACGCGCCCGGGGCGGCCATTCCCATCCGCACGCTCAAGCACATCAGCATGCACGCGAACATCGGCGGGAAGCCGCTGATCGTGAGCCTCGGCTGCGAAAAGCTACAGCCGCAGCGCCTCTTCTCGAGCGACCTTCCCATCTTCGACGGCAACAACGTCATCCGTCTGCAGGACCAGCGCGGGTTTGCCGAGACCGTTTCCGTGATCCTCGAAGCGGCGGAAAAACGGCTCGCGGAGTTGAACCGCCGGCAGCGGCAGACGTGCCCGGCGTCCAGTCTGGTTGTCGGGCTGCAATGCGGCGGCAGCGACGCATTCTCCGGAGTCACTTGCAATCCGGCGGTCGGCTACGCGGCAGACCTGCTTGTGCGCGCAGGCGCCACAGTCCTGTTCTCAGAGGTCACCGAAGTGCGTGATGCGATCCATCTGCTCACGCCGCGCGCCGCGAGCGAGCAGGTGGCACGCGACCTCATCCGCGAGATGAACTGGTACGACGAATATCTTGCCCGCGGCGAGGCCGACCGTAGCGCGAACACCACGCCGGGCAACAAGCGCGGCGGCCTTTCCAACATCGTGGAGAAGGCGATGGGCTCCGTCGCGAAGGCGGGGAGCACTGCGATCATGAGCGTTGCCACTCATGGCGAGAAAGTCACGAACAAAGGGCTGGTCTTCGCCGCCACGCCCGCAAGCGATTTCATCTGCGGCACGCAGCAGCTTGCGTCCATGAATATGCACGTGTTCACCACCGGCGAAGGCACGCCTTATGGACTCGCGCTGGTTCCGGTGATCAAGGTTTCCTCACGCACGGCGCTTGCCGAGAAATGGCACGATCTCATTGACCTTGATGCCGGACGCATAGCAACCGGCGAAGCGACCATTCAGCAGGTTGGCGAAGAGCTCTTCGAATTCATCCTCGCCGCGGCCAGCGGCAAAAAGAAAACCTGGGCCGAACACTGGCATTTGCAGAACGCCCTAGCCCCTTTCAACCCCGGACCTGTCACCTAACCGCCCATGAAAATCTTATTGTTCTTAGCCGCGGCTGTCGCGGTGAATGCACAGGCGCCGCTCGAGTTCCTGAACCACAACCGCCCCGTGCTCGACGCGCACAACTGCTATCCCTATGAAGGCCGCTACGCAGACCGCATCGACCGCGCGCTGAAAACAGGAACACCCGTCGGCATCGAGCAGGATCTCGCATGGTTTGTCGATCCAGCCACCGGCAAAGGGCGCGTCGTCGTGAGCCACACGCCCAAGACTACCGGCTCCGAACCGATGCTGCGCGATCACTTCTTCGAGCGCGTCCGGCCTATCATCGAGAAAGCCTTGCGCGACGATGACCGCGCGCGGTGGCCGCTGATCATCGTTCACTTCGATTTCAAAGACAACCAGGCGCCGCTCCTGCACGCTGTCTGGGATCTGCTCGGCGAGTATCAGGACTGGATCACCACCGCGCCGCAAACCGCTTCCCCAAACCAGCTAGGCGCGTTCGAAAAGAAGCCGCTGCTCGTTCTCACGGAGGATTCTGACGCGCAAGAACAAGTCTTCTTTCACCAACTTCCGGCGGGCGCGAAGTTGCGGCTGTTTGGCTCGGCCCATACCAACCTGCCTCCGGGGAAGTCCCGGGAGGAAAGCATTCATCTTGCGGCGACCACTCCTCCGGAACGGCTCCTCACTGACCGCCCCACCAACTATCGCCGCTGGTGGAACAATTCCTGGTACGAGGTGGAGGAAGGCGGCCAGCCCAAATCAGGAACGTGGACGGCGGCTTCCAACCGGCGTCTGCGGGCGCTTGTGGATTACGCACATTCCCGTGGGTTCTGGATCCGCTTCTACACGCTAGATGGCTTCGCGCCGGCGGACGATCACGGCTGGGGCACCGCCTATAACTTCGGATCACCCGAGAAAGTCCGCGCGCGCTGGCAGGCGGCGCTTGACGCGGGCGTCGATCTCATCGCTACGGACCAGTACGAAGACCTTGCAAAATCAATGCGTTAGATCGTAGATGAAATAATTCATCGCGATCCGGTAGGCGAGCGAGGCCCACTTCTCCAGGTAGCGCGCCTCGTCGGAATGCTCCCAGGCATCGCCCAAATCCATGTTGTGGCAGATGGCAACCATGATGCGGCCCTTGTCATCGCGGATGCAGCGCCAGTGCGGAATCTTGCCGCTCGGGCCCTTTTCATAGGTCAGGCCCGACTCGAAATAAATGGCGCCCGGTACCTGAAAGCGCTCCTGCACATCGTAGAGGGTGTGCAAGATCGGATCGCCATCCGGAATATCCTCGATGACGCGGTCCGGAAAGACCTTGTTCATGCTGTTCAGAAACACGGCCCATTCCTGGTCGCCGTGGAAATCGTCGCACATGAAGAATCCGCCGCGCAGCAGATACTCGCGCAGCTGGGCGGCCTGCTCATCCGGCAACAGCCAATGACCCACTTCGACACCGTATAGCACCGGCCAGTTATAGGCTTCGCCGCTCCCGTCGAGATCCACGACCTGTTCGACGGAGCGCGCATCGATGCGCGTCAGCCGGCGAACACCCGCGAGCAGATGGCGATCCGAACGCGGATAGTCCATGGTCCACTGTCCGGGGAAGGGAACACCGCCCTGCATGAAAAGCGGCCGCTCGGGGTAGCCCCAGGTGTCCGGATAGCGAAGGCGCGCACGGGTCCACTCAGCCTTCTGGTTCCAGTCCGGCGGCAGCGGGAAATCCGTGTACTCCATGGCCGGGTATTCCTTGAAGGGTTTCTGCGCGAATAGCACGCTCAAAACGGCCAGTCCCAGGAAACCCACGGCGAGTGCGGTGCGAAGACGCATAGATTACGCGTGGAATTGATTTCACAATAGCACGGCGCACGTCAGGAGCCGTCGAGCGCCCCCGGATTGGCCACGGTCGAGAGATCCCCAAGCGGCTCACCCAGGTACTTCTGGCGCATGAGCCGCCGAACGATCTTTCCACTTTGCGTCTTGGGCAACTCGGCGACAACGATGACTTCGCGCGGGCGGAATGCCGGTCCCATGAAGTCGGCAACCGCTACGCAGATTTCCGCCGGGTTCAGGACGGCGCCCGGCTTCGCACAAACGAAGCCAACGATCGCTTCGCCTTTGATCTCGTCCGGTGCGCCGATGACCGCCGCTTCGGCAACGCCGGGATGCCGCATCATCGCTTCTTCAATCTCAGCGGGACCGACTTTCCGCCCCGCTACGTTCATGGATTCATCCGCGCGCCCACTGATGAACCAGTGGCCATCCGCGTCAACGCTCGCCCAATCGCCGTGATACCACATGCCGGGGAAACGGGTCCAGTATGTCTCGATGTAGCGTTCGGGATCGTTCCAAATACCGCGCGTCATGGAGGGCGCGGGCTTTGTGCAGACGAGATAGCCGTCTATGATCCCGGTCGCCATGCCCGGCGCGGGACCGCCGAGGGTGCAGGGTTTCAATTCCTGGATCGGCAAGGGGAACAGGAAGGAGCCGATGATCTCCGTGCCGCCGGAGATATTAATGATCGGGCAGCGCCGGCGGCCGACCTTCTCGAAGAACCAGAGCCAGGCTTTTTCGTCCCACGGTTCGCCGGTCGACCCGAGGATACGGAGCGAAGCCATTTCGGGCAATTCGTGCACAATCTTGCACAACAGCCGGATCGCGGTGGGCGAGACGCCGAAAGCGGTGATGCGGTGGCGCTCGATCATTTCCCACAGACGGGCGGGCGTGGGGAAGTCCGGCGCGCCGTCGTAGAGGAAGATCGTCCCGCCGAACAGGTGGTTGCCGATGATGCTCCAAGGACCCATCATCCATCCGATGTCGGTTAACCAGAAGAAGCGGTCGCCGGGCTTGTGATCGAAACCAAGCCAGATCTCCTTGCCGGTTTGCGCGAGGCAGCCGGCATGCGTGTGGACCGCGCCTTTGGCTTTGCCGGTGGTGCCGGAAGTATATAGGATAAGTGCGCGGTGCTCGGACTCCACAGAGAGGGTCTTGAACGCGGGCGATTGTTCTCGTAGAAAGTCCTCCCAGGCCGGGCCGATCACGAAAATGTGCTCAACGCCGGAAGGCATTTTCTCTATTAAAGGGAGGCGCTTACCGCGGCGTTCTGTCGAAGGCGCTGTGACGATGGCCCGCGCTCCGGAATCCTCGATGCGTGCAGCGATGGCGCCTGCGCCGTAGCCGGCGAAGATCGGAACGGCGGTCAGGCCGGCTTTGAAGCATCCATAAAGGATAGGGAGAATTTCCGGGACCATCGGCAGGCACAGCGCGACGCGGTCGCCCGGTTCCAGGCCCAACGAAACGAACCCATTTGCCACACGATTGGCTTCGTCTCGCAATTCCGAGAAGGTGATGGTGCGGGTCGCGCCGTTCTCGCCTTCCCAGACGCAGGCAACGCGTCCGGAATCCGCCCAGCGGTCGAGGCAGTTGTGCGCGATATTCAGCCGGCCGCCCACAAACCATTGCGTCCACTCGAGCCCGCGGCTCGCGTCCAGGACGCGCTCATACGGCGTGAACCATTCGACGCCCATCTCGCGCATAATCTCGGCCCAGAAGCGTTCGGGTTCGTTTCGCGACCAGGCGAGGAATGCTTCGCGGTCGTCGAAGCCCAGTCGCTGCATGAAGCGCCAGACGTTGGTCTGTTCGATAAACTCGCGCGTGGGCGTAAAGATCTTTTCGGTCTCTGCATGTCGATCCGGTTCGTTGTGCGGACGTAGGTCGGTCCGCCCATGCGGCCGTTGGCGTTCTGCTTGTCCGGATCAATGCTGTAATTGTGCACTATCGCGTCATCCACATGA
>JAOAPQ010000122.1 GCA_025462965.1 Bryobacterales bacterium | reverse complement strand
AAGGGGCCGACGTCGAATTCCTCGATGTGGGCGATCTCGTATCGGCACCGTTTAACGTCGCCTGCGGACGGTGCCGCAATTGTAAGGAAGGGAAGACCGGCGTGTGCCTGAACGTGAATCCAGGCCGCGCCGGCGGGGCCTACGGGTACGTCGATATGGGTGGATGGGTTGGCGGGCAGGCCGACTATGTGATGTGTCCGTATGCCGACTTCAATCTGCTGAAGTTTCCCGATAAAGCGCAAGCGATGGAGAAGATCGCCGACCTGACCCTGCTATCCGACATTTTCCCGACGGGCTATCACGGCGCCGTTACGGCGGGCGTGACCACTGGTTCCACGGTGTACGTTGCCGGTGCCGGTCCGGTCGGCCTGGCATGTGCAGAGGCATGCCGTTTGCTGGGGGCAGCTGTGACAATCGTTGGGGACATGATTCCCGAGCGGCTGGCGCAAGCCAAAAGCTTCGGATGCGAAACAATCGACCTGCGGCAAAAGGCCGGACTCGGTGAGCGTATCGCTCAGATTCTAGGTGTTCCGGAAGTGGACTCCGCGGTGGACTGCGTCGGCTTCGAGGCGAAGGCAGCAGGCGAAAAAGGCGAAGAAGCACCCGCGACGGTCCTGAATGGACTTATGGAAGTAACTCGCGCCGGCGGCGCGATCGGGATCCCCGGTCTTTATGTCACTGACGATCCGGGTAGCAAGGACCCGAGCGCGCAGCGTGGTGTACTCGGTCTCCGCATCGGACTCGGCTGGGCGAAGTCTCATGGCTTCTACACCGGCCAATGTCCCGTCATCAAGTATCATCGGCAATTGATGATGGCGATCCTGCACGATAGGACTCACCCGGCAAAGGCTGTCAACGTGACGGTAATTCCGTTGGAGCAGGCGCCGCAAGGTTACAACGATTTTGACAAAGGCGCCGCCAGGAAGTTCGTACTCGATCCGCACGGAATGCTGAAAAAAGCGGCGTAAATGGTAGGCGCGGCAGGACTCGAACCTGCGACCCTTTGCTTAGAAGGCAAATGCTCTATCCACCTGAGCTACGCGCCCGCCTCAATATCGAGTATAGCTAGCGCTGATTCGCCTTGAGAATCTTCTTGCGGAGACGGATGGAACTCGGCGTCACTTCCACCAGTTCGTCCTCGCGGATGAACTCGATGGCCTGCTCCAGGCTCATCAGGCGCGGGGGAACCAGGCGCATCGCCTCATCGGCAGAGGAAGTGCGCATATTCGTCAGCTTCTTTTACTTGATGATGTTCACGTCCAGATCGGCCTGGCGGGAGTTTTCGCCGATGATCATTCCTTCGTAGACTTCCGTGGCCGGCGTGATAAAGATGTCGCCGCGCTCCTGAAGGTTCCAGATCGCGTTGCCGGTCGCCTTGCCGTCGCGATCGGAGACGAGAGAGCCGGTGGGACGCGCGGGAATGTCGCCCTGCCACTCGATATAACCCTTGAACAACGAGTTCATGATGGCCATGCCGCGCGTGTCCGTGAGGATTTCACTGCGAAGACCGATGAGCCCACGCGACGGGATGTCGAATTCCAGGCGTACGCGGCCCGAGCCGTGGTTCACCATCTTCGTCATCTTGCCCTTGCGCATGCCCATCTTTTCCATCACCACGCCGAGATATGTTTCCGGGCAGTCGATGACCAGGATCTCGACAGGCTCATGGAGTTTGTGGTCGATGGTTTTCGTCACGATCTCGGGTTTGCCGACGCTCATCTCGTGACCTTCGCGGCGCATCATTTCTATCAGGATCGCGAGTTGCAGTTCACCGCGGCCCATCACCTTGAAGGCATCGGGACCGCCCGCATGCTCGACGCGGATCGAGACGTTGGTGAGAAGTTCCTTATCCAGGCGATCTTTGAGGTTGCGGGAAGTTACGAGCTTACCGTCGCGGCCGACGAAGGGCGACGTGTTGATCGAGATGGTCATCGCGATGGTCGGTTCATCGATCTGGATCTTCTTGAGCGCGCGAGGCGTTTCCGGGTGAGTGAGAGTTTCGCCGATGGTAATTCCTTCGACGCCGGCGATGGCGAGCATATCGCCGGGGATGCCGATCGTCTCATCGACGCGCCGCAGGCCGGAGAAAGAAAACAGCTTCGTAATCTTGGTTTTCTGCAGCGAACCATCGAGCTTGACGATGCCGACTTCGTCACCGAGGCGCAGCGTGCCGTTGAAGACACGGCCGATGGCGAGGCGGCCGAGGTAATCGCTGTAGTCCAGATTCGCCACGAGCATCTGGAGGATGGCTTCGGGATCACCCTGCGGCGGAGGGATATGTTTCACGATGGCTTCAAACAGCGGCTCGAGCGTTTCGGACGGATCGTCCATACTCGCCTTGGCGATTCCGGCGCGGCCGTTGCTGTAAAGAACGGGGAAATCAAGCTGGTCTTCGGTGGCGTCGAGATCGATGAACAAATCGTAAATCTCGTTGAGGACTTCCTGAATGCGGGCGTCGGGCCGATCGATCTTGTTGATGACGACGATAGGTTTAAGATGCTGCTCGAGCGACTTCATCAAAACGTAACGCGTCTGAGGCAGCGGGCCTTCGCTCGCGTCGACGAGGAGCATGACGCCATCGACGATCTTGAGGGCGCGTTCGACTTCGCCGCCGAAATCGCTGTGACCGGGGGTGTCGGCGATGTTGATTTTCACGCCTTTGTAGGCGAGGCCGGTGATTTTGGCGAGGATGGTGATGCCGCGTTCGCGCTCGAGATCGTTGGAATCCATCATGCGGTCGGCGGTTTCTTCGTTCGCCCGGAACATGCCGGATTGCTTCAGCATGGCGTCGACGAGAGTGGTCTTGCCGTGATCGACGTGGGCGATGATGGCGATATTGCGAGTTTGGGCGGAGCTCATGATTGTCTTATTCGATGTGGATGACGTCTATGGGATTGAGGCGCGCGGCTACTCGCGCGGGATAGACGCCAGCTACAATTGTGACACACCAGACAAGGGAAAGCGCTGCCGCGAGCAGCCCAAGCGGCGGATGGAACTGAATGGTCCAACCGAAGCTTTGCTCGTTGATCACATAAATCAAGACATAAGAGAGCGCAAAACCGAGCGCGAGGCCCAGAAGATTCGAGAGAAAGCCGAGGAGTCCGGCTTCCACCAGGACCATGCGGTGGATCTGCGCGGGAGCGGCGCCGAGATAGCGGAGCAATCCGAATTCACGGCGGCGATCGAGCACGAGCGCCAGCAGCGAATTCGCCGCGCCGAGCATGGCGACGATGATCGCGACACCTTCGAGCGCATAGGTGACGGCGAATGTGCGATCGAAGATTTCGACCGCGCCTTTGCGAAGTTTTTCGTTGGGCGCGATATCGATGGGGAAGCGGGCAGTGGCGTTTTGGATGGCGCGGCGGACAGCGGTGGGGTCGGCGCCGGGAGCAAGATAGATCGCGAGATTGGTGGGCGGCTGGTTCGGGAGGTATTTCAACAACGTCGCGCGATCGACGATGACGAAGCCGCGTTCGCTGCTGTAGTCGTAGTAGACGCCGGTGATGGTGAAGGTCGCGCGGCGGTCTCCGAGCGGGATGGTAATGCGATCGCCTGGGCGCAGGTGATGCTTATTGGCGAAGGTTTGGGTGACGATCGCGTTGCCGGGACTGGGTAGTCCGCCGGAGAGGAAGCGCGCGCGGCCGTAGCGGCGAAGGATTTCCATGTCTCCGCCGCCGAGAGAAGCACGCTGGCCCTGGTATCGGAATTCAAGAGCGGAGAAGATATCGAGCGCCGCGATGCCGGGAATCTTCGCCACCAGCGGCGGCACCTCCGCGGGAATCGCGGGGTATAGGCCCGCGCCGGTGGGACCGGTCGCACGGATATAGATATCGGCGCGGAGCTGGTTGTCGAGCCAGACCACCACTGTTTCACGGAAGCTGCCGACCATGATGCCGACGCTGGACATCATCGCGATGGCGGTGGCGAGCGCGGTGACAACGATGGACGTGCGGCCGAGCGAGGCGGTGAGGCTGCGTCCGGCCAGGAGACCTTCGGCTCCGAAGAGGCGGCGCAGAGCGCGGCGGGTGGCGGCGACGAGGAGGTTGATGAGGGACGGCGCGGCGAACGCGGCGGCGCCGATGGAGAACAGGACGGAAAGATAACCGAAGAGCGGGCGTCCATCCACGGGATCCTGTTTGGCGGCGAGAAAGGAAAGGACCGAGAGCACGGCGGCGAACAGTAGGTTGCGGCGGGTGCGCAGGCGGAACGTGGTTTCGCGCGCGCCGCGGCTCATTGCTTCGGTGGGGGCGATGTTCATTGCCTCGAACGCGGGGCCGAAGGCGGAGAGGAGTGCGATCGTGAGGCCGGCGAGAGCGGCGGCGATGGCGGTCGCGGTGGTGAGATGGATCTCGGCCGGGCGGCTGCTGGCGTAGAGGGAGTTCACGGTGACGGCGACGAGGCCGACCAGTCCTTCGGCCATGAGACGGCCCGCGACGATTCCCAACGCCGAACCGACGGCACCGATGAGGAGCGCTTCCATCAGGAAGAGCGCGAAGACGGAGGTACGGGCGGTTCCGAGGGCGCGCAGAATTCCGATCTCCGGGCGGCGGCGCACGACGCTGATGGAGATGGTGTTGTAGATGAGAAAGGCGCCGACCACGAGCGAGATGTAACTGAGGACGCGGAGGTTCCAGCGAAACGCGCGGAGCATGCGCTGGTTTTCGTTGGCGCGGGCGCCGGGCTTATCGATGGAGACGCCGGGCGGGAGAGCGGCGCGGATGGCGCGCTCGGCGGCGGCGAAGTTTTCCTGTTGGGAGACGAAAACATCAATGCGGTCGAGCTTGCCATAGCGGTTGAGCGCCTGCTGAGCGGCGGCGATATCGAGGGCGGCGAATTCGGAATTTTTCGCATCGATGAGGCGATCGATGCGGAAGGAGCGGTTGCCGGCGGGCAGGCGGAGGGCGAGCGCGGAGTCTTTGGCGACGTGGAGGCGGCGGGCAAGAGCGGTGGAGAGCGCGATGGACTCGGCGGAGTTCTGGTTCGGTTCGAATGCGGTGTCCGGCGAAGAGAGCGGGTCGACGCCGTAGAGCGGGATGGAAGTGCCGGCGGTGGTGAGGACCTGGGCTTCGAGGACGGGTGAAAAGCGAGCGTTGAAGGGAAGCTGGGCGAGGACGCCGATCCATTTTTCGTCCAGGCCGCCGTTGGCGGAGATCTGGAGATCGGTCTGGCCGACTAGAGAGATGAGGGAGGACTGAAAGGACCCGGCGGCGGCGTCGCCGGCGAGTTCGATGCCGATTACGACGCCCACGCCCAAGGCGACCGCGAGGATGGTGAGGAGGGTGCGGAGCGGGTCGCGGGCGAGAGGGCGCAGCACCAGGGTGCGGAGGAGTTTCATGATGGGAGACCCCCCTGAGGAGGGCCTGTTCTTGTAGCTGGACGAGTGGTTATTTGCCCGTGGCTGTAGTTTGGAATCATTGGATTAGGAGCGAAAACCGGGACACGGGCTAATTGCCGAGTAACCGGTCGAGTCCGGGGACGTTTGCGGCACGGGTGGCAGCCTCCGGGTTATTTTCGAGGAAGACTTTGAGGCGCTCCTGGATGTTTGCCATGTCGCGGTCGAGGGTTTCGGGGGTGTCCTCATGTGCGTCCTCAGCGGCCTGCGAAACGAACTCCTCGGGAGCGTCGTTTCGGCGTT
>JAOAPQ010000077.1 GCA_025462965.1 Bryobacterales bacterium | reverse complement strand
CGATTCGCGAAGTTGAAGCTTCTCGCGCCGGGTAGCAAGTACGCGGATCCCTACTATTGGGGAGCCTTTCAGCTCTATCTGGGCAGCCGCTAGGTTATTGGCTCGCGCCGCTAAGCGGCCGGGATGCGTCCGGCAATGCAAGCGCGACATAAGCACCGCGTATTGGCCCTTGGGTAGCCGGAGTCAATCCGGCCTGCGCGGAAGCGCAAAAAACGATGAATTGCCTCCCGCCGCTCTCGTAGACAGCAGGCATGCCCTCAAGCGCCGCCTCGAAATCTTTTTCCCAAAGCACCTTTCCGCTGTCCACGTCCAACGCGCGGACCTTCCGATCCCTCGTTCCGGTGAAGATCAGTCCACCCGCCGTGATTACCGGCCCTACTTTGGGGTAATGGGTACCGGTGTTCTTGATCCCTTTCGCGGCAAGTTCCGGAACTTCTCCCAACGGAATCTTCCATTTAATGACTCCCTCATTGAGGTCGTAAGCCGTAAGCGACGTCCACGGCGGAGCAATCGCGGCAAGGCCGTCGCTCGCGATCATGAAGCCGAAGCCGCTTTCATAGCGGACGTCCGACGACTCCGAACCAGCGGTCCCCTTGGCTTGCAGTTTGAGCAGGCTCGGAAGATCTTTGGACACCACGACGAGTACGCCCCGCGAAGGATCGACCGCCGCGCCGGCCCAATTGGCTCCGCCGTTGTTGCCTGGCATCTGGATGGTGCCGCGCCGGCCGGGAGGCGTGAACAGACCTTCATTCCGGGCGCTGAGAATTTCATCGCGAAAACGCGCGCGATCTTGCGGGCTGAGGAACGGGCTCAGGTCGTCCACCGTAAATGATTGCCGGGCGAAAGGCGGCGGCTTCGACGGGAACGGCTGCGTCGGCCATGTTTTCTCGCCCGGCATATCGGAGGCGGGCACGGGGCGCTCCTCAATGGGCCATAGCGGCTTGCCGGTCTCACGGTCGAACACCCATACGAATCCCTGCTTGCTCACCTGCGCAACCGCATCGATCGTCTTGCCGTTGTGCCGGACAGTCAGCAGTTTCGGAGCGGTCGCGTCATCGTAATCCCAGATGTCGTGGTGCACCATCTGGAAATGCCACAGACGCTTACCCGTGCGGGCATCGAGCGCGAGCAGGCTGTCCGCGAACAGATTGGCGCCCGCGCGGTCCACGCCGTAGAAATTGTACTTGGCGCTTGCTGTCGGCGCGTAGATGACGCCGCGCTTCTCGTCGAGCGAGAGTTCGCCCCACACATTTGCTCCCCCCACCCTCTTCCAGGCGTCCTTGGGCCATGTTTCGTATCCGAACTCGCCCGGATGCGGGATCGTGTGAAAACTCCAAACGAGCTTGCCGGTACGCGCGTCGAAAGCGCGAATGTCTCCGGGCGCCGATCCGTAACCCTGGTTCGTCGCTGACCCCAGAATGAGCAGGTTTTCGAACACCCGGCCCGGTGTTGTCGATTGGACCAGAGAAATATCCTTGGGGTCCCGTCCCAACCCCTGTTTCAAATCGACGCTGCCTGCATCGCCAAACGACGAAATGGCCTTTCCGGTCCGGGCATCGATCGCCCGCAGGAAATGGTTACTGGCGAACAGCAGGCGCCGGTCGGAGCGGTCCTTGCTTTCCCAGTAGTTGATTCCGCGGTTCGTGATGATCTTCGTGTCCGGGCCGCTGGAATATGTCCAGACCTCTTTTCCGGTAGCCGGATTCAACGCCACGATCGAATTGTTCCTGCCCAGAACATACATGAGGTCGTCGACCACAATCGGATTGAAGGAGTATTTCCGGCCGTCCCCCGTAGGGTAGACCCAGGCCACCTGTAACTTACTGACGTTTGAGCGATTGATCTGCCGGAGTGCGGAGTACTGGGCCGAATCGGCGCTTCCGCCATAGTCGCGCCACGCCAGGTGATCCTGCCCGGAGGCGTACCCCCCGGCAGCCAGAAAAAGGCAACTGTAAACGATCGAGGCGAGCCGCATCTATTGCTTCGTCTCGAGCGGCTGCTTGGAGCGTCCGAAGAACTCGTCCTGGAGACGCGGACTGACCTGATCGGCTTTGATCGCCCGGATCGCGGTCGCGATGTTTGCCGCGGCCGCTTTCATGTCGAATTCCCCCAGCTCTCGCGTGGCCGCCGAACCTTCGCCGGCGTAGTGATCGGGAAATTTCGCATACCACCAGATGCCGGTATAGACGCCCGTGGGCAAATCCAGCCGGTTGCGGTCGGCGCCCGACTCGCTGGCCGCCCGATCCATGTGGACCAGATCGGGACGCGAAATCATGGTGTGCGCCGTTTCCGATTCGCCCGCGTGCGAATCCACCTTGCTCTTCATCGCGGGACGGCCGGGCGGATACGCTCCCCGAAGATACACGTACACGACGTAATCGTGCGGGGATGCCATCTGCGACTGCGCGAAATACGGCAGCAGATTATTGTTGCCTCCGTGGCCATTTACGATCAGGATCTTCTTGCACCCGTTGCGAGCCATCTCGTCGGTGGTCTCCTGCAAAAGTTCCAGCTGCAGGCGCGGACTGTAGGCGATGGTCCCAGGTTCATGCTTCGCCTCGAAGATCTGCCCGAAGTAATATTCGGGAAAAACGATGGCGTACTCCTGCTCGGCTCCATGGAGGGCCGAGTAACGAACGTTGATCAGATCCGTTCCCAAGGGCAGATGCGGCCCGTGTTTTTCCAGGATTCCAAACGGCAGAACACACACGCCCCCGGCTTGTTTCACCGCCGCGGCGAAATCTCCCGACGTAAGCTCTTCCCATTTGACAGGCAGCGTTTGCGCCGTTGCGAGGCTCGCGCCAAATAGAAAACAGATCGCGGTCGCGATTCGTGCCGGTGTCGCCATTGTGTGAATTGTACATCGACGGGCGACGGCGCAGTCTCTACGGCCCCTAGTCGCGGACCTGTACCTCGGTGGCCGAACCGGAAGCGGAATTCGGAGCGATCCAAATACTTAGGGCTGCGGGTTCGACGATGTCCTTCATATCGATGTTCCAGAACTTCAACTCGTCCCGGCCGAGGCGAAACTCCACGCGCCGTCTCTCGCCGGGTTCCAGTTTGACGCGCTGGTAGCCCTTCAATTCGCGCACAGGGCGCGCAACGCTGGTCCCGCGCAGCCGGATGTACAGTTGAATGGTTTCAACACCCGCACGGCCTCCCGTGTTGGTGATTTCGGCGCTGGCGACAATCGAGCCTTGGCCTAGATTTAGTGCCGCGGCCGACGCCGTGGACGCGCTCACTTTCACATCGGAGTAGCCAAATGTGGTGTACGAGAGACCGTAACCGAACGGGAAAAGCGGCGAATTCTTCTCGTCAATGTAGCGACTGAAGTACCGATTTCCGAAGTTCGCATCGAGAGGTTCATCAGGTTTCGCGAGGGGACGTCCGGTACTGAGCGCGTTATAGTACAGCGGTTCCTGACCGACCGATCGGGGGTAGCTTACGGTCAGGCGTCCCGATGGATTCGCATCACCGAAAAGAGTGCGAACCAGAGCGGGACCGGCCTCCAGGCCCGGAAACCACGCCTGAAGGATCGCAGGGACATGCGTGGCAGCCCAACTGATGGTGAGAGGGCGCCCGCTGAACAACACGAGCACCACTGGTTTGGCGGTAGCCACGAGCTGCTCGAGAAGCTTCTGCTGACCGGCCGGCAGGTCTAAATCGGAGCGCGCGGACCCTTCTCCCGTTGCGATGGCCCGCTCTCCAAGCGCGGCGACGATCACGTCCGCAGAGCGTGCGGCTTCGAGCGCTTCGGCGAATCCCGCTTCGCTTGCGCCAATGCTTTCCGCCCCTTTGGCGTACCTCAACCGCAGGTTGTTCTGAACTGCGCGCTGACTGAGGGCGGCGTGCAGCGACACGACTTCTTTACTGTTTCCGACCGCCGCCCACGAGCCCAGCATGTCATCGGCGCTAACGGCGAGCGGCCCGATCAAGGCAATCTTCCCTCCAGCCTTGAGCCGCAGAGGTAGTACAGGATCGCCGCCCGTCCCATCATTCCTGAGCAAGACAAACGACTCCTCCGCTGCTTCGCGAGCAACAGCCAGGTGCTCCGGGGTCGGCGCGGCATGAGCGGCAGCCGCGGCATCGACGTACGGGTGGTCGAACAAGCCAAGCGTGAACTTCAGTTGCAGAATGCGCCGAACGGCGTCATCCACGCGACCCTCCGGTACGACCCCTGATCGAACGAGAGCAACCAAATTGGGCAGATAGATATGGCCCTCCATATCCATGTCGACGCCCGCGAGAAAACTCTTCCGGGCCGCTGTCGGCTCATCGTTAGCAATGCCGTGCGCCATAATCTCGCGGATCGAGTTGTAATCGCTGACCACGAACCCCTTGAAGGCCCATTCGTTCCGCAGAACCTCCGTCAAAGTGAACGGATTCGCGCTGGTCGGGACTTCATTGAGCGAGTTGAAGGCGCTCATGAACGTTGCGGCGCCTTCGTCAAGCGCTGCACGGAACGGAGGCAGGTAAACCTGGCGGAGCAGACGCTCGGAGATTTCAGTGGCGTTGTACTCGCGTCCAGCTTCCGCGGCTCCATACCCGACAAAGTGTTTCGTGCAGGCAAGGATCGACGAAGGGTTGTTAAGGGCTTTGCCTTGATACCCGCGCACGTAGGCCCGAGCGATCAAAGAACCCAGATAAGGATCTTCCCCGGCGCCCTCGATGATCCGTCCCCAACGCGCATCCCGCGTGACGTCCACCATCGGCGAGAACGTCCAGCGAATTCCTTGGGCGGACGCCTCTTCCGCCGCTACACGCGCGCAGCGCTCAACGATGTCGATATTCCAGGTCGCTGCCAGCCCGAGCGGCACCGGGAAGATGGTCCGAAACCCGTGAATCACGTCCAACCCGAAAAGCACCGGGATGTGGAGCCTGCTCTTCTCAACCGCGATCTTCTGGTAAGTGTTCGTCTGCAGCGCCGTGGTCGCATTGAACAGACTACCGATCTTGCCGGCGGCCAACAATTCGTCATGGTTAGTGGTAATTCCGCCCGG
>JAOAPQ010000017.1 GCA_025462965.1 Bryobacterales bacterium | reverse complement strand
GAAACTTCGTCAACTTTTGATCACTGAGGCGGAAAGTGTACCTTCCCGATGAATCCCTCGCCTTCGCGGATCACCATAAGTTGGTTCGAGGCCACCAACTCGAACCGGTCGCGCCGGCGCGTTCAGGAGCGCGGGCGGCTGACTTTTAGAATCAATCGCTTACGCGACTCGAAAATGGTAGGCTGAACGATCCAAAAAGGCTTGAATTACCTGTAAATTGAGCGGCCCGAGACATAGGTAACAGAACGTTCCGGAGACATGGGTTACACTTTCTCGCTCGAAGGGGGAGAAAGGCCATGCCATGGAAGGAGAGTTCTGTTATGGACGAACGGATGCGTTTTGTCATTCGGCTGAAGGACGGCGAGAGTATGGCTTCGTTGTGCCGCGAGTTCGACATCTCGCGCAAGACGGGCTACAAGATCTTTGAGCGTTATGAGCAGTGCGGCCTGGAAGGGCTCACTGACCGGAACCGGCGGCCTTTCCGCCATGCCAATCAGCTTCCCGAGCAGGTGGAAACCGCCATCGTTGCCGCGAAGCGCGAGAAGCCACACTGGGGAGCGCGAAAGATTCGGGAACGCCTGCTGCGCAAACTGCCGCACACCATAAAGATCCCTGTCGCGAGCACGATTCACGCGGTGCTGGACCGGCATGGTCTGGACGGCCTGAATCCCAACGATTTGTGGTTCGCCGATTACAAAGGCGAGTTCCAGCTCGGCGACAAACGCTACTGCCATCCGCTCACCGTCACCGATCAGGCCTCGCGCTTTCTGATGCTGTGCGAAGCGCTCGAATCGATACGCGAAGATCTGGCATTCCAAGCCTTCGAGCGCCTGTTCCGGGAACGGGGTCTGCCCCGGTCGATTCGCTCCGACAACGGCGTTCCCTTCGCTTCTCCTCACGGACTGTTTCAGCTTTCCCGGCTCTCGGTCTGGTGGTTGCGCCTCGGCATCGCCATTGAACGTATCCGGCCCGGCCATCCCCAGCAAAATGGCCGTAACGAACGCATGCACCTGCCCCTGAAGCAAGAGGCCACCCGGCCCGCCGGAGCCAACTTCCTCCAGCAACAGGCTAAGTTCGATGCCTTCCTCGAGGTCGCAGACAGGTTGGGTGTCGATAAGGCCAGCCTTGCGAACTGGGAAAACAACCGTACGAAGCCCGGCTTTGCGTACATGGCGGCGATCATTCGGTTTCTCGGCTACAATCCGCTGCCGCCTTCAGATGGGTGCGCCTAGCATGTAGTGCAGAACCGAGCCGCCATGGGCTTTCTCAGAAGGAAGCGGCCAAAACGCATAGGCGTGGAGGCCAGCACGCTGGCGCGTTGGGAGCGGGGGCCGACGGGCACGCTAGCGGGACACGCGTACGCTTCCTCCATGTGACGGAGGCAGCTTGGTTGGCGGAAACCGCCGGGACTGCATACTCGTAACGGCTGGGCTTTCCCAGAAACGGACCTACTAGAACGCCTTTTTTTTATAACTCGGATTCGCCGAAGTGCCGTGAGCTATTGCCTTTACGCTGAACGAGGACGCGATCACTCATGGCGCCGACTCCACGGGTTTTGCGTACATTCACTTCGGCGGACTGTAGGTAAACTTAGCCTTCTTTTGCTCCTTCGGCGGCACTTCCCCAGTCCACACCATCGTAATGGGCGCGCCTGCCCGCAGCTTGGTGGGGTCAAAGGCCCAAAACCGTACCTGCTTCCCTTCCTTATCGACCGCTTCCGACTCCGTCAAGCGCGTCCCTCCCACGTAAAGCACCGGGCCCAACGCTCGAGCCGGAATAGGCGACTTCAAAGTTAACACGATCTCCACTGCATCCTGCGCGGCCTCGATCGGGTTCACGAAATTCCGCGCAACGCGGGGTTGGTACGGATTGGCCCGGATCTTCACGTCGGTGATCTCCGGCAGTTCCCAGTTCGGACCCCGCGTGGTTTGGATTGGCGGGGCCTGATCAAAAGGCATGACAAATCTCCTCTCTCTTAATAAACCTGAAGATCATCGAATGCAATAGGCCGAGGCTGCTGGCGGTCGCAACGGATCAAGATCGCCGCCACTTTCTTGATTTGGAATTTCCTCGCTTCAAAACACGCGCCGCGGAACCGCAGTGTGGAAAGCATCGTTTTGATCATGCCGGGATTGCGCGGATACGGGCGCGGCAAGCCGCCCACGTCATCGCAATCCACCCACTCCCGGGCGCCGTTGGCGTCTTCGAGCCCGAGTGAAAAACCGGTCGCGGCCTGCGCCACGGTGGAGCCGTCCGTCACATCGGCGCAACGGATCCAAACCTCGCGCTTGGTCAGATCGAGCGTCGCCTTCAACTGCTCCCGGAAAATACCGCCCCTCTTTTTCGGATTGACCACCATCCCCGTGGTCAATCCGTAGAACGATGAATTGAAAGCCGGTGGAACGGGCGGCCGGTCGAACCGGAACTCGTCGGCGTTGATCCCGCCAGTCTGCGTATTGGGCTGGCCGAGCGAGTTCAGATTGATGGTGTTGTTATCGTCGAAGTTGTCCACCGTCAGCCCCTTCGTCCGTTCGAAAGCCCGGAAGACGTTCTGGGTCATTACTCCGGAAGGCACCCGGTCGCCCGACAGGAACCCGGTCGTATTTTGGCCCAACAGGGTGGCACGGAAAAACGCGCACCCATAGACGGTCAGCACGCGTTCGTGCTCGGCTCTGGCAACAACGGCAGGCTGCGGCGGCGTCCACAGGCTGTCATCATCCAGCCACTGCCGGTTGAAAAAATTGTGGCAGGTGTAAAACACGTACAACTGGCTTTTGAAAGGCCCGGGCGTCGCCTGATCGTAGAACTGCGCGCCGTTGTTGTCGTGCACATCGCCGTCACCCGTCGGCAGGACGGTCATGAACGCATAGCCGTTGGGTCGGATGGTCGACATTCCCGCCCAGTAGCGGAAGTTGGTCGGCGCGAGCGCCAGCACCGACTGGATTGTCACTCCGGCCAGCCCAATCACGGTAGGCACTGTTACAACGGCATCCCCGCCGCGCGAGTGTCCCATCAGCCCCAGCCGCTTGAAATCGATCTTCTGATAGAAGTTCGAAGTAGGATCGGCGTCCAGCGTCTGCAGGTAGGCGATATTGCTGATGATCAGGTCCGCCCGGTCCACGATATTCTGTACGCCGCCGAAACCGCCATTCAAAGCGTTGCAATCCACCGAAACGGCAATGATCCCCATCTTCGCCAGATCGCTTTGGTAATAGTCATAGCCTAGGTAGCTCGGATCCGCCGGCGAGTGGTTCCCATGCGCCATTACGACGATGGGCACCCGCCCCAGCTTGGCGAGCCGCTTGCGAAACGGCTGGTCCTTGCCGTCGTTCTCGGCGGGATAGTAGATACTGCCCTTTGTAGTGCCTTGGTTGTACTCGGTCCAACCAACCGGGAACAGGTTCAGCCCGGAAGGATCTCCCTCGACTGGCGGGTCAACGCACGCCACAGTCACTTGAAGAGCGTTTTGCCCCCTGCACCCAGCGAGGTCCTGCACAACGATCAGACTGTCGCCCCTCTTGAGCGTCGTGTTCAGGTTCACAACCGGCGGCCCGCTTGCCCCCGCCTGGACGCCGTTAACGAACACTTTCACGATCGCGTCAGGCTGGCAGTTCGTTACCACGATTTTGGTTTCGCCGGCCTGCACGGGACCGATTTGCGGCGCCGGCAGATTCGAACACGGCTGCACCACCCCGGTGCCGGGGGGGCTCGGAGGATCGCCGGGACACATCTGTTGCGTGGCGCTGAACGACTCGCCGGTCGCGAAGGGCGCCAGGCCGTTGATAATCAGCGCGTCGCCCCAGCACGGCCAGGTGCCCTGGTTCGCGCCCCCGCGATACAGCGTGACCTTGGCTCCGTTCACGACGTTCCGGACCGTCACCGATTGGCCGCCTGCGTAAATCGGGTCGATGCTGAGGGCCGGGAGAAGGTTCGGCGGATTCTGAGTGATATGCTCGACCGATGGCGGACTCGGATCTTTGCACAACTCGAACCATGCCACGACGTGCTGGCCTAATGCATACGCCGGGGCTACGTTGGCGCCCTGATGGACCGCGCAACCATTGACGTCGCCCACCTTCGCGCCATCCGCTGTGATCCAGACGTGCCCACCCGGCAGCAGGTTGCTGACGCCCGTCCGCACGCCGCATTTGTACACAGGCGCTGGATTGATTTCCGGCCGCGGTGGACCCGCGGGGTAGTCTTTGGTGTGGTCACCAACCGTGATCGCCGCCGTCCACGGGCTGGTCACGCCGGAAACCTTCTGCCGTGCCTTCACTTTCTGACCGACTACCAGCGCCGCCGGCAAGCCGATCGTCACCCCATTGGGAAACGGATAGCCGCCGGGCGCCGATGTGACCGTGCCGTTCACATTCACATCGATCGTCGCGTTGGGCTCGTAGGCGGTGACGGTTACGGAGACCGCGCATTGATAGAGAGGTTCTTCTATGACCGGCGGCGAAAGAAGCTTACGATTCTCCTTCAGGTTATCGGGTCTTTTTACAACTGTGGCATCCATTCCTGCTACCTCTCTCGGAAGTATTGTGATCTTCGGCTGAGAAACGTTTCACCCGCGCAAGGCCACCCTATGCAAAGGCAGTGCCGCCGTGAGGTCATTGGGCGATACCCTCGCCTCAGTGAACCTTGCACATGACGGTAGATCTGTATAGTAAGTGCCCGATGGAAGCAGTGCGGGTGTGGGCTTGAATTGAGTCGGGGCACGGCCATGAGACGTCCACCATGCCTCGCCGCGAGCCCATTCAGGCCGCTTGGTTGCTTGCCGGCCCTCTGTGCTCTAGCTGACCGCAGTGGTCATATGAATGGGCAGGCATGCATGTAACAAACGCGATTCGAGGATAGAGCTAGAGTGCCGGGGCAAACCGCAATGAGTCAGTGTTGCGTGGTTGGATTCGACTACCGAGACGCCGCCCGCCCCACGTCCACTAGAGCCTTAACTTCTGGTTTGTCCAAATCCCCCTTCAGTACGGCTCGAGCGGGAATTTCAATGCGCCTGGTCGGGATACGCCCGTTGAGCTTATCGGCAAGAGATTTTACTGTTTCATAGCCAATTCGGAACGCGTCCTGCACCAGCATTACGTCAGCCGTCCCATCCCGCAGCGCCTCCAAATGAATGTCGCTGACGTCGAACGTGATTAGTCTTATCTTTCCCGACAGGCCCCGGGAACGAATCGCCCGAATCGAACCGATCGAGCTTGCCTCGCTCGAAGCGAAGATTCCCGCCAGATCGGGATGCGCCGCCAGGAAATTCTCGGCCGCCGCCATTGAACGCGCCCGGTCTCCCATCCCAAACTGGCGCGCGACAATTCTCACCCGAGGGAATTCCCTCTCGAGCGTTTCCTCGAACCCGCGCTCCCGCAACTGAGTCGACACACCGCCAGGCTTCTGCATCAGCATTGCTACGGTTCCTGCGCCGGCCAGAAGCGTCGCTAACAAACGGGCTGCTGTACAACCCCCGCCGTAATTGTCGGTTGCCACCAAGCTCACGTAGTTCTCGATACCGAGGGCGGAATCGAAGATCGTGACCGGGATGCCTGCCTGGGTGACCCGTTGCACCGGACCGATCAGCGCCTGGTCGTCGGTGGCTGAAATCGCAAGCCCATCGACGCGGCGAGCGATCATGACATCCACAATCTGGATCTGGCGCCCATAGTCGGTCTCACGATCGGGTCCACTCCAGGTGATGCCTACGTTCATCTTACGGGCCGCGTCCTCAGCACCGGCATGGACAGTGAGAAAAAACAGGTCAGCATTAGCCTTTGGGATGACCCCAAGCATTTTGCGAAGTCCCCGGCGACAGCTAGTCATCGCCAACGCGTTTCCGAAGATGAGTTGACGTCGGGTAAGAATGAAGCCTCCCGCACTCAGGTCACACTCAGACTACTACATCGAGCGCCTGACGAAGACTCATCACGCTGGAATGAGCAGGAGTTCCAGGTTGCGTGGCATTGACGAATGGGCACCGCGTCCTTCGCCGTTCTTGTATGTCTGTCGGGCATGGCTGTAAGTTGCAAGAAAGTGGCAACGCCGCAGGCGATGGGCGGGTTGCCTCCTATGCCGGCTGCCGTCGCGAAGGGCGAAGTACCGGACATCGATAATCTATCGATCAATAGATTGAACGTTCCCAGGTGGCGGGTTGTGCGACGAACAGGAATCGGGGCTCAGGCTTGGCGGTTCCGCGCACCATCGCGCTTACGTATTCGCCTACCGCCGGACCGTGTTTAAAGCCATGGCCGGAGCCGCCCCCCGCAATCCAAACATTGCGAAGATCGGGGTGGCGATCAATGAGGAAGTCGCCGTTATTGGTGTTCTCGTACTGACAGACACGCGTCTCCAGCAGCGGCGCGCCGGCAAGCGCCGGGAAGTGACGGGTGGCCAGTTGGCGCACGTCGCGAATCGATTTTGCGCTGATTTGGCGGCTGCCGAGGTCGGGGTCGAAAGCCGGACCGTGGCGATCGATGGCAAACTTTACGCCGCGCCCTTCGAGATCGGGGAATGAGTACACGGCAAGACCGAAGTCGATCCAGATGGGCATGGATGGCGGGCTGAATTGACCGCTCCCGGGCGGCGCGCCAAAGAAAAAAATCTCCTGGCGTGTGGGATGGATCAGCCTTTTGAGGAGGTGCGGAAAGAGGCGGGGCAGCCAGGCGCCACAGGCGAAGACGAATTGGCCGGCTTCAATACGGCCGTTCGAACGCGTGAATACGGCGTCGAGCGTATCTTTCGCAGGAGGCACGAAGATGGCTTCCTGACGATACGTGACGCCGAGTTTCGTCGCGGCCGCGGCGACGGCGCGTACTGCTCGTCGAGCCATAAGTGCGCCGCTGCCGGGTTCGAGAAGGCCTACGGAGTTGTCCGGAAATTCAATCTGCGGATAGCGGGCGCACAGCGTGGAGTTGTCGAGGTAGTCGAAGGGAATGCCGGCCTTTTCCAGGGTGGCGCGGCTGTGCTCGAAGTGGGGTGTCGAGGGAAGCGCGGTAAATAGCACGCCGGTTGGATCAAACAAGGGATCGGCATTTTGTTTCGAGAGCTCGATCCATCGCGGGAGCGACTGCTGCGCAAAGCGAGTGTAAACGGCGGCATCTCCGTATGACATCCGGATAATGCGGGATTCTCCCCCGGAGCTCGACCGCGAGTTGCCCGATCCGTAGGCGTCGATGAGCAAAACACGCAGCTTGGCCATACGCAGTTCGAGAGTCGTCCAGGCGCCAAACACGCCGGCGCCGATGACGGCGACGTCAAACGTCGTAGATGATTTCATCTCGAAGAACGAGCGTACTGAACTCCGGAAGCGACATCGATGAGATCCACGAAAATTATCCGCATCTGCCCGTTGACACTATTCGCCGTATTATCGAATTCCATTACAGCCATCAATTAACGCCCTAGTGAATGCGCGTCCTCTGCGATGAAAACATCCCCCACAGGCTGAGGGTTCTCCTTCCAGAACATGAAGTCATCACGGTCGCGTACCTAAATTGGATTGGCATGAAGAATGGTGAATTGCTCAAGGCTGTTGAGGAAGCTGGTTTCGACGTTCTGATCACCAGCGAGCAAGGCATCCCGTATCAGCAAAACATGGACGGTCGGAAGCTCGCGATGGTCATGCTTTCGACGCCGGACTGGAACATGGTGAAGATGGCGGCTCCATCGATTGCACAAGCTCTAGCCGCGACTGCTCCTGGTTCCTTCATCCGCGTCGATTGCGGGTCTTTCAGCCGGCGCCGCTCGAAGGCGCAGGGGCCAGGTTTGGGCTGATCTGTCTGATTTTTTCGGGTATCCTTAATCCGTGTAAAGCTTTGTGATCGTCGCGGCCCACACGCCGTCCCGGATCTTCTTGAATGACGTGAGATGCGGAGCGAAGCATTCGCCAAACGGTCTGTCGCTCGGAGGCCCTTCGTATTTCCAAAGCCGAACTAGATGAGTGAATGGCTTGCCCTTTTCCTCATCCCATTCAACGGGATGCCATCGCCCGTTGGTAAACTGCTCTATGCGGATTTCAGCTCTCCATTCGCTGTCCGCATAGGGGCGCAACTGACCCTGATGCAGGTAGTGAAGATGCCCGCGAATATCGCCGCTACTGAGATGCGGATCATCAATGATGCTCTTGTCCATCACTGCGTGATCGCACTTCCTCGGTCGGGTGGTGGGGGTCAGCGTCATTGAAAACCGGAGCGTAGCTTTCGCCAGAGGCTCCGGCCCACATGCCTTACGGCACTCGGTGTCTTCGAACCTGATCGACCACGTAGCCCTTGGACTTGGAGTAGGCGATGAGCTGCTTAACGAACGTGTTGTACTTCTTGACGGTCGGCACAGAGATGCCTCGATTGATCCGGCCGGCGACGTAGGCTTAGGTTGCGTTCGAACTCAGTGGAGAATGACTGCTCTGCGTGACCGACTTTGTACTCGCGCCGGTGGCGTCGATACAAGGTAGGCGCTATGCTTTACTGTACGACGTTGCACGACAACCATGGGTTGTGGCCTGTAAGTCGTTGGTTTTTCTTGGTGGGGGAGGAGGGACTTGAACCCTCACGGCGAGTGAACGCCGGCAGATTTTGAGTCTGCTGTGTCTGCCATTCCACCACTCCCCCAATCGCCAGGACGGCAGAAAACTTTTCAGCGAGAAACTTTCCCCAGTATACACCTTCACTTTTGGCACTCTTCAAAACACGCACCGCCTCTGTCTTTGGAATCGACGCATGGCCGGTCGACGTGGAAGTGGATCTTCACAAGGGCGGCATGGCGCACAACTTCACCCTGGTCGGCATGCCGGACGCCGCGGTTCGCGAGAGCCGCGAGCGCATCAAATCGGCGCTGATGAATGCCGGCTTCTTTTATCCGAACAAGGCTGTGACCATCAATCTCGCGCCCGCGAACGTCCGGAAGGAAGGCGCCGGTTTCGACCTTCCCATGGCGATGGGAATCCTCGGCACCTTGGGATTCCTGGGACAGCCCCCGCAGGACATGGACCGCTTCCTGCTCGCAGGCGAACTGTCACTCGATGGCGCCATCCGGCCGATTCGCGGAGCGCTCTCCATCGCGGTGTGCGCGCGTAAGCAGGGCATTCCGAACCTGCTGCTACCGCTCGAGAACGCGGCTGAGGCGGCGGTAGTGGAAGGCGTGAATGTCTACGGGGTGCGCCATCTGCCCGAAGCGGTCGCCCTGATTAAGAAGCCGGAAGAGTTCACACCCGCTAGCCCGAACACTTCACACTCCGCGGCGGCCGAATCGAGCGCACCTGATTTCGCGGACGTGCGAGGGCAGACCACCGCGAAGCGTGCGCTACAGGTGGCCGCAGCCGGTGGACACAACGTATTGATGATCGGACCGCCGGGTTCGGGCAAAACAATGCTGGCGAAACGCTTGGCCGGCGTGCTGCCGGCGCTAACGTTTCCCGAGGCCATCGAGACCACGAAAGTCCATAGCATTGCGGGAATTCTGGCAGCAGGCGCGGGCCTTCTGCACCAGCGGCCATTTCGGGCGCCCCATCACACAATATCCGATGCCGGCCTGATCGGCGGCGGCACGGGGGCTCCCAGGCCGGGCGAGGTTAGCCTGGCCCATAATGGCCTGCTCTTTCTGGATGAATTCCCGGAGTTTCCGCGCAATGTGCTGGAACTCCTGCGCCAGCCGTTAGAGGACTCAACCGTCACTATCTCGCGCTCGAACATGACGCTGTGCTTTCCCTCCAGCTTTATGCTGGTGGCGGCTATGAACCCATGCCCATTCATGTAACAACTGCGAGCAGCATGAACGGTGAGGGACGGGCGGTTTCGATTGTTTGCCTCAACGCCTGACGGAAAAACGCAAATGTAGCCCGCCAGACTAGTGGTG